>NZ_JBHVYK010000085.1:0-33177 GCF_042880855.1 Streptomyces sp. NPDC058291 | reverse complement strand
GCTCCCCTCCTCCTCCTCGGCCATGCCGGCGAACCGGGCGCTGCCGCGGCGGCGCTTGCGCTGCCTGGGCACGGGTTCCGGCGCGGGGACGGGCTCCTCGGCCCCGGGACGGCCCCCGGCCGCACCGACGGACGCCGGCTCGACGCCGAAAACCCCGCGCCCGGCCCCCGCCGCGCCTGACCTGAGCCGCGCGTCGTCGAGTCCGGTCGGGGCGGTCCGCTCCCCGTCCGCGGCCGTCGGCCGGGACTGTTGCGGGGCCTGGTCGCCGTAGGGGGACCGGGCGTCGTGCGCGGCCCGTCCGTGCGGGTGCGGCAGGGGAGGCGGCGCCGGGTGGCGGTCCAGGTCCGCCATGCGCCGGCGGAGTTCGGCGCACCGGGCGGTGGCGCGTTCCTGGTCGTCGTGGGCCCAGGCGAGGTCGAGGCGGATGGCGTCGGCCTGCTCGTCGGTGGCCGCGGAGGCGAGTCGGCTGCCCAGGTCGGCGAGCCGGTCGGCGGCGTAGCGCTGCTCGCGGAGCATGACGTCGAGCCGGTCCCCGAGGGCGTCACGGCCGCCCGGTCGGGCGTCGTGGGCGGCGAGCGCGGCGGCGTGCAGGGACCGGAGCCGTCGCGCCTCCCCTGCGGCGGCCTCGGGGCCGTGTTCGGCGGCGAGGTCTTGGAGCAGCGCCTCCACCACGTCCCAGGGGGGCACCTCACGGCCGTCGAGACAGGCCCGCATGCCGTCGGGATCGCGCTGCCAGAACACCGCGCACCAGCCGGCGCCCTGGTCGAGGCGCGCCAGCAGTCCGTTCAGGTGGTTCACGAACTCCCGCACCCTGCCCGGGAGTTGATGCACAGTCATCGCTGGACTCCCGCCCCGACCGGAACACTGGCGATGCCAGAAAACACCCTTCGTGTTACAGCGCGGCTACGGGGAGTTTTCGAAGCGGACGCGACCGCATCACCGTCCCGGCCCGGACCTCGGTCCAGGCCGGGACGGGCGGTGCGACGGCGCAGTTCAGGCGCAGATCAGGCGGGGGCCAGCGCACACAGCCCCGCCAGCTCGTCCATGGACAGGCCGAGCACACGGGCCAGCGCGGCGACGGTGAAGAACGCCGGGGTCGGCGCCCGTCCGGTCTCGATCTTGCGCAGGGTCTCGGCGGAGATGCCCGCGCTCGCCGCGATCTCGGTCATGCTCCGGCCGCCGCGCGCTTCGCGCAGCAGCCGTCCGAGCCGCTCGCCGCGCTCGTGCTCTTCGGGGGTCAAGGGGGTGCGCACCATGACCCCATTCTAATACCGGTATAGTAATTGGAATGGTAGAGCTGAAGACGGAGACATCGATCGACGCCATGTACGAGGCGGGCCAGGTCGTCGCGCGGGCCCTGACGGCCGTGCGCGAGGCCGCCGACGTGGGCGTCACCCTGCTGGAGCTGGACGAGGTGGCGCACGACGTACTGCGGGAGGCGGGGGCGTCCTCGCCCTTCCTCGGCTACCGCCCGTCCTTCGCGCCCACGCCCTTCCCCGCGGTGATCTGCGCGTCGGTGAACGACGCGATCGTGCACGGCGTCCCCACCCGCCACCGGCTGCGCGACGGCGACCTGGTCTCGATCGACTGCGGCGCCGAGCTGAACGGCTGGGTCGGCGATTCGGCGATCAGCTTCACCGTGGGCCGGGCGCGCCCGCAGGACGTCCGGCTGATCGAGACGGCCGAGCGCGCCCTGGCGGCCGGCATCGAGGCGGCGGTCGTCGGCAACCGCGTCGGCGACATCGCGCACGCGATCGGCACGGTGTGCCGAGGCGGCGGTTACGGGATCATGGAGGACTTCGGGGGCCACGGCGTGGGCCGCCACATGCACGAGGACCCGGGGATCCCCAACGAGGGCCGCCCCGGCCGGGGCCTCCCGCTGCGCGCGGGCATGGTCATCGCGATCGAGCCGATGCTGATCGCGGGCGGCCGGGACGACTACCACACCGCGCCCGACGGCTGGACCCTGCGCACGAACGACGGGTCACGCGCCGCGCACACGGAACACACGGTGGCGATCACGGAGAGCGGACCGAGGGTCCTGACGCAGCGGGGATAGGCGGTCCCCGCCCCGCGGACGAGGCCGAACCCCGACCGCGCCGGGTGGGTCCCCCGCCACGGCCGCACCGGTCGGGCACGGCCGAGCCGCGGTCCCGTCGGGCACGCACGGCCGAGCCGCGGTCCCGCCGGGCACGCGGGGCCGAACCGCGGTCCCGCCGGACGCGCGGGGCCGAACCGCGGTCCCGCCAGACGCGCGGGGCCGAGCAGCGGGTGCGACAGACGCGCGGGGCCGAGCAGCGGGTGCGACAGGGAGGCGGGGCCGGGCCCCGGTTCCGCCGGGTGCGCGGGCCGAGCAGCGACGCGCCGGGTGACCAGACACCCCATCGCGACCATGCCACGCAGGGCAGGGCCGGGGCGCAGAAACGCCGCGCACGGCGGGGCCGGGGCGCAGAAGCGTCGGGGGAGGCGGGACCGGGTCGCGGGTGCGACAGGGAGGCGGGGCCGGGCCCCGGTTCCGCCGGGTGCGCGGGCGGAGCCGCGACGCGCCGGGTGACCAGACACCCCATCGCGACCGTGCCGCGCAGGGCCGGGCCGGATCGCGGAAGCGCCGCGCAGGGCGGGGCCGGGGCGCGGAAGCCTCGGGGAGGCGGGGCCGGGGCGCGGGTGGGACGGTGGTGGGCGGTGCTTCGCCGTGCTGGGCGGCGGGCTGCCCCCGCCCGGGGGCGTTCCTGCGCATGCCCGCGGGGGGCGACCGTGCGAAGGTGGTGTGACCGCCCCAGCCGAGTGCACCCGGCACCGCATCGCACGTCCATCGAAACGGAATGCCATGACCAGCGGCTTCACCGGCCCGGAGGGCTACGGCGACTACGGAGACCCCTTCGGCGAGTTCCTGGCCCGCTTCTTCGGCGGGCCCCGCCCCGGCCCCCGCCAGATCAACATAGGCCGGCTGCTCAGTCAGCCCGCGAGGGACCTGGTCCGCGGCGCGGCCCAGTACGCCGTCGAGCACGGCAGCAGAGACCTGGACACCGAGCACCTGCTGCGCGCGGCCCTCACCGCGGAACCGACGCGCGGTCTGCTCAGCCGGGCCGGCGCCGACCCCGACTCGCTGGCGACGGAGATCGACGAGCGGTCGGGCCCCGTCCAGCACCCACCCGGCGAGGCGCCGCCGCCGACCTCGCTGTCGCTGACGCCGGCCGCCAAACGCGCCCTGCTGGACGCGCACGACCTGGCCCGTTCCCGGGGCGCGGGGCACATCGGCCCGGAGCACGTGCTCAGCGCCCTCGCCGCGAACCCGGACTCCGCGGCCGGGCACATCCTCAACGCGGCCCGCTTCGCCTCCACCGGCATGCCGCCGGAACCGCCGGACGTCTCGGCGGCGGCCCGCGCCGGGGAACGGCAGCAGGCCTCAGGCACGCCCACCCTGGACAAGTACGGCCGCGATCTCACCGAGCTGGCCGGCCAGGGCCGGATCGACCCGGTGATCGGCCGGGACGTCGAGATCGAGCAGACCATCGAGGTCCTCTCGCGGCGCGGCAAGAACAATCCGGTGCTCATCGGCGACGCGGGCGTCGGCAAGACCGCCATCGTGGAGGGGCTGGCCCAGCGGATCGTGGAAGGGGACGTGCCCGACGTCCTCCTGGCCCGCCGGGTGGTCGTCCTGGACCTGATCGGCGTGGTCGCGGGCACCCGCTACCGCGGCGACTTCGAGGAACGGCTGAACACCATCGTCGAGGAGATCCGCGCGCACGCCGACCGGCTGATCGTCTTCATCGACGAACTGCACACGGTGGTCGGCGCGGGCGGAGGCGGCGAGGGCGGGTCGATGGACGCCGGCAACATCCTCAAGCCGGCGCTGGCCCGCGGCGAGCTGCACATCGTGGGCGCGACGACGCTGGAGGAGTACCGGCGGATCGAGAAGGACGCGGCGCTCGCCCGCCGCTTCCAGCCGATCCTCGTGCCGGAGCCGTCCGTCGCGGACGCGCTGGAGATCCTGCGCGGGCTGCGCGACCGTTACGAGGCCCATCACCAGGTCCGTTACACCGACGGCGCGCTCGACGCGGCGGTGGAGCTGTCCGAGCGCTATCTCACCGACCGCCGCCTGCCCGACAAGGCCATCGACCTCATCGACCAGGCCGGCGCCCGGGTGTGGCTCGGGGCGCGGACGAAGGGCACCGACGTGCGGGCCATGGAGCGGGAGCTGGAGCAGCTCACCCGCGACAAGGACCAGGCCGTCGCGGACGAGAGTTACGAGGAGGCCACCCGACTGCGCGACCGCATCGGGGAGTTGAAGCAGCTCATCGCGCAGGCGAGCGGTGAGGAGACGGCCGACGAGGGCCGGCATCTGGAGGTCACCGCGGAGGCGATCGCCGAGGTCGTGTCGCGGCAGACGGGCATCCCCGTCGCCAGCCTGACCCAGGAGGAGAAGGACCGGCTGCTCGGTCTGGAGGAGCATCTGCACGACCGGGTGGTCGGCCAGGAGGAGGCCGTACGGGTCGTCGCGGACGCGGTGCTGCGCTCGCGCGCCGGGCTCGCCAGCCCGGACCGGCCGATCGGCAGCTTCCTGTTCCTCGGCCCGACCGGCGTCGGCAAGACGGAACTGGCCCGTGCGCTGGCCGAGTCGCTGTTCGGCGGCGAGGACCGCATGGTCCGCCTCGACATGAGCGAGTACCAGGAGCGGCACACCGTCAGCCGCCTGGTGGGAGCCCCGCCCGGCTACGTCGGCCACGAGGAGGCCGGGCAGCTCACGGAGGCCGTCCGCCGCCACCCGTACTGCCTGCTGCTGCTGGACGAGGTGGAGAAGGCCCACCCGGACGTCTTCAACATCCTGTTGCAGGTCCTCGACGACGGCCGGCTCACCGACTCCCAGGGCCGCACGGTCGACTTCACCCACACGGTCATCGTGATGACGAGCAACCTGGGCTCGGAGGCGATCACCCGGCGGGGCGCCGGCATCGGCTTCGGCTCGGGCGGCGCGGACGCCGACGAGGAGGCGCGGCGCGAGCGGATCCTGCGGCCGCTGCGCGAGCACTTCCGGCCGGAGTTCCTCAACCGGATCGACGAGATCGTCGTGTTCCGCCGGCTCACGAGCGAGCAACTGCGCCGGATCACCGACCTGTTGCTGGAGAGGACGCGCCGGCTGGCGCAGGCGCGGGGCGTGAGGGCCGAGTTCACCGACGAGGCCGTCGACTGGCTCGCCGACCGCGGCTACCAACCCGAGTACGGGGCCCGGCCGTTGCGCCGCACGATCCAGCGCGAGGTCGACAACCCGCTCTCGCGGCTGCTGCTCGACGGACGGGTCTCGGAGGGCGACCGGGTCACCGTGGACGTCGAGGACGGACGGCTCGCGTTCCGCACGCGGCCGCCCGTCCCCGCCGCCGAACTGTGAGTGCTACGGCGCCGGGCGGACCACCTGGGCCGAGCCGCCGCCGCGCCGTACGGTCTCGGCGGCGGCCAGCCACCTGCCGTCCGGCAGCCGCTGCACGCCCGTGGCCGCGCCGATCTCCGGGTTCAGCTTGAAGGAGTGGCCGATGGCCTCCAGCCGCGCCCGCGGACCGGCGGGGCTGGTGTCGTCGTAGAGCGCGGGCTCCAGCTCCGTCTGGGCGGCGTTGCGCTGGCTGGCGCGCGGCGCGGCGATCGCGTCCACGAGCGGCAGCCCGCGGTCGAGGAACTCGGTCAGGGTCTGCAGCACGGTGGTGATGATGGTCGCGCCGCCGGGCGAACCCAGCGCCACCACCGGCCGGTCGTGCCGGTCGAGCACGATCGTCGGCGAGATC
This sequence comes from Streptomyces sp. NPDC058291, assembly GCF_042880855.1. Lineage (NCBI taxonomy): Bacteria > Bacillati > Actinomycetota > Actinomycetes > Kitasatosporales > Streptomycetaceae > Streptomyces > Streptomyces sp. NPDC058291. The sequence goes on along the minus strand of NZ_JBHVYK010000085.1, from coordinate 27,403 downwards.
GAGGAGCGCGGCCGCTTGCCCGGGCCGGGCAGGTTCGGGTCGTGGACGGCCGGGTTGGCGGGGGCGAAGGAGAAGTCCGTCAGCTCGTTGTTGAGCAGGAAGCCCCGGCCGGGCACCGTGATGCCGCTGCCGCCGGTCTGCTCGATGGTGAGCGTGTAGGAGACGACGTCGCCCCACTTGTCGGCGACGGTGAGGTGCGTGGTGTTCTCGCCCTCGTAGGTGGTGGGCGCCGCCGTGCCGCCGGCGCCGCAGGCGGCGGGGTGGCGCGGGTCGCCCGGCGCGACCGGGCTGGTCAGGACCGCGTCGTCCTGGATGAGGCAGGCGCGCGAGTCGGCGTACCGCTGCGACAGCAGCGGCCCCGTGGGGACGTCCTCGAAGGCGGGGTCGCCGACCCAGCGCCCCCGGTCGGCGAACGCGATCCGGCTGGCCTCGATGTAGCGGTGCAGGTACTGCGTCTCGCTCGCCTTCGCCAGGTTCGTCCGCTCGAGGATGTTGAGTGCCTCGCCGACCGTGGTGCCGCCCGAGGACGAGGGCGCGATGGAGTAGACGCCGAGCCCGCGGTACGAGGTCTTCGTGGGCGCCTGCAGCTTGGCGCGGTAGGCGGCGAGGTCCTTGGCGGACAGCTCGCCGGGCCGGGCGTTCCAGCCCGAGGCCGGGTCGACGGGCGGGCGGTTCACCGTGGAGACGATGTCCCGGCCGAGGTCGCCGCGGTAGACGGCGTCGACGCCCCGCTTGCCCAACTCCTTGTAGGTGCGGGCGAGATCGGGGTTCTTGAACGTGGAGCCGACGACGGGGAGCCTGCCGCCGGGCAGAAACAGCTTCGCGGTGTCCGGGAAGGCGCGGAAGCGGGTCTCGTTGGCGGCGGTCTGGGAGCGGAAGGTGTCGTCGACGGTGAAGCCCTCGCGGGCGATGCGTTCGGCGGGCCGCAGGACCGTGCCGAGCCGTTGGCTGCCCCACCTGCCGAGCGCGGTCGCCCAGGTGGCGGGCGTCCCCGGGGTGCCGACGCCGAGGCCGCTGCTGACGGCGTCCGCGAAGGCGAGCGGCTTGCCGTTCTCCAGGAAGAGGCCGGAGTCCGCGGTCAGCGGGGCGGTCTCGCGGCCGTCGATGGTGTGCACCGTACGGGACTTGGCGTCGTAGTAGACGAAGTAGCCGCCTCCGCCGACGCCGGAGGAGTAGGGCTCGGTGACACCGAGGGCCGCGGCCGTGGCGACGGCCGCGTCGACGGCGTTGCCGCCCTTTCTCAGCACCTCGATGCCGGCGGCCGAGGCGTCCGCGTCGACGCTGGCCACGGCGCCGCCGTAGCCGACGGCGACCGGCGTCTTCGCGACAGCCGTCCGCGCGGCGGCGGGCGGCGCGGCGGCGGGCGGCGCGGCGGCGGGCGGCGCGGCGGCTCCCACCGTGACCACGGCGGCGGAGACCGCCAGGACCGACAGTTTCCGCGCGACAGGACGACGCATCCGTACCTCCAGTCCAGGACAGTCCGCGCAGCGTAACCACATTCATGGGGCCCCGACAGACTCCTTCAAGGCACTGTCATACGACTGCCACACCTCGAACACGGGTACGTCCCCGGTGTGCTCGCCCGCTAGCATGCGCGCCCATGAACGACGACGTGCGCAACATCGTGCTGGGCGTCCTGGCGGCGGGCATCAGCGCCACGCTCGGCTGGGTGGCCAGGACCTTCCTGTGGCGCCGCAGGCTCCGGCGCAAGCAGGCGTTCTTCGGACTGCCCGAGAACTCCGAGTGCCTGCTCGTCGTGAACCGCGACGCGGGCAGCGCCGACCTCGCCGTGCACCGGCACGACGTGTTCGCGCTGCTGGAACTCGCCGCGCTGGTCAAGGACTGCGGGGCGGGCGCCGAGGTGGTCACCCAGGACGCGGCCCGGCAGGGGTTCGGGGAGCGGACGGAGTTCTGCATGGGCGGCCCGGGGTCGAATCGGCGGATGGCGGCCCACCTCCAGGCCATGCTGCCCGGGGTGCGCGTCAACACCGACCGGGAGCCGGGCCCGGACCGACTGGCGTTCCAGATCGGCGGCGAGCACTACAAGATGGACCCCGGCGTGACCGAGTACGTCCTGCTGGCCCGGCTCACCGCGGGGCAACGGCGGGGCGGGCGGCCGGTGTTCCTGTTCTGCGGCCAGCGCGCGATCAACAACCAGGCCGCCACGCGCTATCTCGTGCGCCACCACGAGCGGTTGGCCCGCAAGCACGGGGACGGCTCCTTCGTGCTGCTGCTGAAGGTGATCAACTCCCAGGCGTACGGCCCCGACGTGGTCGAGCTGGTGGGCGACGTGACGCGGGCGGCGCAGGCCCCGCTGCCGGCGCCGCCAATCGTTACTCCCACGTAACTTACCGACGGGTTACCCGCGGTCGCCGTTGAGGTTACCGTCGGGTCACTTTGCAATGCGGGCAGTTGAGGAGTGAACCGTGGGACAGCACCGCAGGGCCTTGCGCACGACCGCCGCGGGCGCCGTCTCCGCCTCCCTGATCGCCGGCGGGATCCTGGGGCTGGCGCCCGCGGCCCAGGCCGCCGCGAACGGCGTGCGGTTCGTCGACATCGCCGGGGACGGCGGCACCGTCCTCAAGGCGAACGTCGTCACCCCCAAGGGGGCGGACGGCCGACGTCGTTACCCGCTCATCGTGCTGCCGACGAGCTGGGGCTTCCCCCAGGTCGAATACCTCGCCCAGGCGCAACGGCTCGCCGACTCCGGCTATGTGGTGCTCAGTTACAACGTGCGGGGCTTCTGGCAGTCCGGCGGGGAGATCGACGTGGCGGGCCCGCACGACGTGGCCGACGCCTTGGAGGTCGTCGACTGGGCCCTCGCCCACACCCCTGCCGACGCCCGGCACATCGGCATGGCGGGCGTCTCCTACGGCGCCGGGATCAGCCTGCTGGCGGCCGCCCACGACCCGCGCGTCAGAGCCGTCGCCTCGCTGAGCGGCTGGGGCGACCTCATCGACTCGATCTACTCGGGCCGCACCCAGCACGTGCAGGCCGCCGCGGTGCTCGACACCGCGGGCACGGTCACCGGCCGGCAGAGCGCGGAGTCCCGGGAGGTCTTCTCCGCCTTCTGCTCCGGCGACCTGACGAAGGAGAAGGACCTGGTCGCCTGGGGGAAGAAACGTTCCCCCGCGACCTACGCGGACCAGCTCAACCGCAACGGCGCGGCGGTGCTGCTCGCCGGATCCTGGGGCGACACCATCTTCCCGCCCCGCCAGTCCGCCGCCTTCTACGAGCAGCTGACCGGCCCCAAGCGGCTGGAACTGCGCCCGGGCGACCACGCCACCGCCGAGATCACCGGCCTGTTCGGGCTGCCCAACGACGTGTGGACGGACACCGAGCGCTGGTTCGACCACTACCTCAAGGGCGAGGACAACGGCGTCGACCGTGAACAGCCCGTCCGGCTCAAGTCCCGTACCGGGGGCGACTACGAGGGCTACCCCGACTGGAAGTCGGTGGGCGCCACCCGCAGGAAGCTGGCCCTCGCCGGCGCCACCACGATCCACACCAACGTGGACTCCGGGGCGGACGGCGGCATCGTCTTCCTCTCCAGCGTCCTCGACCAGGTCGCACAGCTGCCCCCGGTCGCCTCGATCCCCCTGCTCCCCCGCCGCTGGGCCGCGGTGTGGCAGTCGGAGAAGTACGCCACGGCCCAACGGGTGCGGGGCGCCGCGACGTTGCACACCACCGTCACCCCGACCGAGGAGAGCGGCACCCTCGTCGCCTATCTGTACGACGTGGGGCCGCTCGGCCTCGGCAAGCTGGTCGACAACGCGCCGTACACCTTCCACGGCCGCACGCCCGGCCGGCCGTTCGCTCTCGACCTGGACATGTTCTCCACGGCCTACGACGTCCCGGCAGGGCACCGGCTCGCCCTGGTCGTCGACACGGTCGACCCGCTCTACCTGGAGCACAACCCGTCCGGCGCGCGGCTGACCTTCTCCTCGCCGGCGGACGACCCGTCGTACGTGTCGGTCCCGCTGCGCGAGGAGTGATCTCCGGCCGCTGCCGGGGCGGACGCGCCCCGGGGGCTGCCGCCGTGCGGACTCAGTGCTTGAGGATCTTGGAGAGGAAGTCCTTGGCGCGGTCGCTGCGCGGGGCCGTGAAGAACTCCTCGGGCGTGCGGTCCTCGACGATGCGGCCGTCCGCCATGAAGAGCACCCGGTTGGCGGCGGAGCGCGCGAAGCCCATCTCGTGCGTGACGACGACCATGGTCATGCCGTCGCGGGCGAGCTGCCGCATCACCTCCAGCACCTCGTTGATCATCTCGGGGTCGAGGGCGGAGGTGGGCTCGTCGAAGAGGAGCGCCTTGGGGTCCATGGCGAGGGCGCGGGCGATCGCCACCCGCTGCTGCTGGCCTCCGGAGAGCTGGGCCGGGTACTTGTCGGCCTGGTCGGCGAGGCCCACCCGGTCGAGCAGTTCCCGGGACCGCCGGTCGGCCTCCTCCTTCTTGCGCCGGCGGACCTTCACCTGCCCGAGCGAGATGTTCTGCAGGACCGTCTTGTGGGCGAAGAGGTTGAAGGACTGGAAGACCATGCCCACGTCGGAACGCAGCCTCGCCAGGCTCCTGCCCTCCTCGGGCAGCGGCTGTCCGTCGAGGATGATCGTGCCGGACCCGATCGGCTCCAGCCGGTTGATCGCGCGGCACAGCGTCGACTTGCCCGACCCCGACGGGCCGATCACCACGACCACCTCCCCCCTGCCGACGGTGAGGGAGACGTCCCGCAGGACATGCAGCTCCCCGAAGTGCTTGTTGACGTCACGCAGCTCGATCAGCGGATCGACGGCCATGCGCAGCCCTACTCACTCTCAGCTGTGTCGTGGTCGCCGCAAACTAACCACATAAAGACCAGGTGAAGAAGCGACACGCATTTCGCGGGCATTAGCCGTATTTACCGCACGCATGGATGTCGTTCCGCAGTCGCTTCAGTGCTCGGCCACCTCGGCGTAGAGCTGGGACAGTTCGGGGGTCCCGGTCGCGGCCCACTCGAACCCGGCCGCGACCACGTCGACCTCCCGCCCGGACGTCAGCCGGACCACCGCCTCCCCGCCGGGCCTGATCACCCACGCGGCGCCGGGCACCGTGCGCACGACGACCGTCCCGAGGTACAGCCCGGCGTCGTGCCCGAACCAGGGCAGGTTCTCCTCGTCGTCGCGCCAGCGCGGCGGCATCTGGTCCAGTGCCTCCAACGAGGCGACGGAGTCGTCGAGTCCGATACCCTCCCGGGCCGCGTGGGAGCGCAACACCTCGCATTCCGAGAGGAGTTCGGCGATCCCCTCGGGGTCCCCGGCCAGCACCGCCGCCCGGTGCTTCTTGCTCTTGTTGCCCAGGAAAGGGATGTTCATAAGCCCAGCGTGACATCGGCCCGGGTGCGCGCACCACAGGCGCGCTGGCACGGGTTCGCAGCCGTACGGGGGCGGAGCCCCTGTCCGGCGCGATCGGCGGCGCCGGACGTGTCCGGCCGCGCGGGGCGCGCGACGAGCGGCGAGCGGTCGCCGGGGAACGGCGGCGGTCGCCGCCGCGAGCGGCCCGGCAGACGCGTGCCGCCGGTGCTCCCGGACGCCGGGACTCCGGTACGCCGGGCCCGCGGCGTCGCCTACACGTCCAGGTCGACCACGACCGGCGCGTGGTCCGAGGCGCCCTTGCCCTTGCGCTCCTCGCGGTCCACGTAGGCGTCCTCGACCGCCTTGGCGAACGGCTCGTTGCCGTACACCAGGTCGATGCGCATGCCCCGGTTCTTGGGGAAGCAGAGCTGGCGGTAGTCCCAGTAGGTGAAGGGGTGGTCGTACTTCAGGGGGCGCGGGACGACGTCCGACAGGCCGGCTTCGCGCAGGGACGCCAGGGCGGCCCGCTCGGACGGCGTGACGTGGGTGGAGCCCTCGAAGGCCGCCGCGTCGTAGACGTCGTCGTCGGTCGGGGCCACGTTGTAGTCGCCCAGCACCGCGAACGGGCGGCTGCCCGCCGCGTCCTCGGCGACGGCGGCCCTCAGCGCGTCGAACCACTGGAGCTTGTAGGCGTAGTGCGGGTGGTCGACCTCACGGCCGTTGGGCACGTACACCGACCAGACGCGGACCGGACCGCAGGTCGCCGAGACCGCCCGGGGCTCCTGGGCGCCGTCGTAGCCGGGGTCGCGGGGCAGCCCCTTGACGACGTCCTCGACGCCCACGCGGGAGATCACCGCCACGCCGTTCCACCGGCCCGTGGCGTGCACCGCGGCCTCGTAGCCCCGCTCGCGCAACTGCTCGAAGGGGAACTGCTCCTCCGCGACCTTGGCCTCCTGCAGGCACAGCACATCGGTGCCGCTGCTCTCCAGCCAGGCCAGCAGCCTCGGCAGGCGGGCGGTGATCGAGTTCACGTTCCAGGTCGCGATGCGCATGCCTCACAACCTACCGGGCCCCACCGACACTCACAGGGCCGTGCTCTCCCCCGGCGCCAGCCGCAGGTGCTCCGCGCTGCCGAGGGCGCCGATCTGGTTGTCGTAGATCGGACGCGCGAGGTCGGTGAGCAGGGCGTCGTGAATGTCGTAGGCGCGCTGCGGCTTCACCTCGCGGACGTAGTCGATGACCTCGGAGATCTTGCTCCAGGGGGCCATCACCGGCAGCATCAGCGTCTCGACCGCCTGGTCGGGGACGGTCAGCGCGTCGCCCGGGTGGAAGACGCGGCCGCCGTCGACGAGGTAGCCGACGTTGATTATGCGCGGGATGTCGGGGTGGATGACGGCGTGCAGCTCGCCGTGGACCTGCACGTCGAACCCGGCGGCGGTGAACGTGTCGCCGTGGCCGACGGTGTGCACGCGGCCCGGGAACGCGGCGGAGATCTTCTCCGCGACGGACTTCAGCGTCCACAGCTCGACGGCCGGGTCGGCCTCCAGGGCCGTCCGCAGCCGCTTCTCGTCGAAGTGGTCGAGATGCTCGTGCGTGACCAGGATCGCCTCGGCGTCGCGGGTCGCGTCGTCCTCGCTGAACGCGCCCGGATCGAGCACGAGGGTGCGGCCGTCCTTCTCGAGACGGACGCAGGCGTGCGACTTCTTGGTGAGCTTCATGGGTCCATCCTGCCCCCGGACCCGTGTCCGGGCCGGAGCGGGTCCTCACTCGGTCGGGGTGGTCTCCTCGCGGATGACCTGCTGCGCCACCCGGAACGCGCTGCCGGCCGCCGGCACGCCGCAGTAGACGGCCGCCTGGAGCAGCACCTCCTTGATCTCGTCCGGGGTGAGGCCGTTGCGCAGGGCGGCCCGCGTGTGGAAGGCGAGTTCCTCCAGATGGCCGCCCGCGACCAGCGCGGTGAGCGTGACGCACGAGCGGGAGCGCCGGTCGAGGCCTGGGCGGTCCCAGATCTCGCCCCAGGCGTAGCGGGTGACGAACTCCTGGAAGTCGCCCGAGAAGTCGTCGGCCTGGACCAGCGCCCGGTCGACATGGGCGTCGCCGAGGACCTCCCGGCGCACCTTCAGACCCGCCTCGTAGGGGTCGGGACGGCCCAGTGCCCGGGGCGCTTCGGGGACGGGCGCCGGCGCGATCTCCGCGATGGCGATCGGCTGGGGAGCCTGCTGGAACTGCTGGGACGGGGACTGGGGCTGCTCAGGCTGCTGAGGCGTGATCGGCACCGCTCTGACCGGGATGCCGGGGACCGCGACATGGCCGGTGCCGGAGTCGTAGGCGGGCTGCCAGGCGGTGGAGAAGTGCCGGACCAGCAGGTCGGTGACGGCCGCCGGCTGCTCCACCGGTACCAGGTGCGAGGCGCCGGGCACGACGGCGAGGCGGGCGTCCGGGATGCCGGCCACCAGGGTGCGCGCCTCGGCGGGCCCGGTGACCTGGTCGTCGGAGCCCACGAGCACCAGTGTCGGCGCGCCGACGAGACCGATCTCCGCCCGTACGTCGAACGCCGCCAAGGCCTCGCAGGCCGCGATGTAGCAGCCGGGGTCGGTGGTGCGCACCATCTGCACCGCCCACTCGGTGATCGCGGGCTGCGCGGCCGCGAAGCCCCCGGTGAACCAGCGGTCGGGCGAGGTGCGGGCGATGGGGTCGAGGCCGTTGGTGCGCACGATCACGCCGCGCTGACGGAACTCGTCGGCCGTGCCGAACCGCGGCGAGGCCGCGATCAGCGCGAGGGAGGCCACGCGTTCGGGGTGGCGCAGGGCCAGTTCCACGCCGACCGCGCCGCCGAACGCGCAGCCCGCGTAGCCGAAACGCTGCACCCCGACCCCGTCGAGGGTGGCGAGCAGCCGGGCGGCGAGGTCGGCGACCGAGGCCGCCGGGTAGGCGGGAGCGCCGCCGTGGCCCGGCAGGTCGTACCGGAACACCCGCCACTGCTGAGCCAGTTCGGGAACCTGGCGGTCCCACATGTGCCATGTGGTACCCAGTGAGGGACCGAGGATCAGGACCGGGGCGTCTTCTGGCCCGTCAAAGCGGTATTGCAGGGTGTTCGGTGGTGTCTCGCTCACGCCCCAGACCCTCTCACGTGTCACGAGATCTCACAGGGCCGGGGGACCCGGCGGCCCTCGCCACCTCCCGGCTCACACGCGCTCCCAGTCACTGCGCCGCGGAGCTTCCCTTTTGGCGCGGCTTCCAGCTGGTCCGGTTCTCCGGTCCTCCCTGCCGCGCATGCCGCGTCCCCGTGCCGGAGAAGGAAACGGGAAACAGCATCGATCACCTTGTCCGCCTCGGCCCGACTGCCGCACGCTTTCGTGCAGTGCGGACTCGGCCAAGGGCGGGAGGGGTTGGAGTTTCCATGCCACAGCCGTCCACCGGATTCGGCGAAGAGTTGAGGAGGCGGCGTCTGGACGCAGGGCTCAGCCTCACGGCCCTGTCCGGCTCCGTGCACTACAGCAAGGCGCAGTTGAGCAAGGTGGAGCGGGGCCTGAAGACCCCCAGCCGTGACCTCGCCCGCCTGTGTGACGCCGCCCTCGGGGCCGGCGGGGCCCTGCTGGCCCTGCTCGCACCAGGGACCACCGACCCGCCCGTCGATCCGGCGCCGGGCCATGTCCACGAGAAGGACTGGATCATGCAGTTGTCACCGGACGGCCCGAATACCTTCCAGCCCGTGGGCCGACGAGAAGTCGTGGGCGCCGGTGTCGCCTCGCTGATGGCGTGGCGGTCCGACAGCGCGGGCCCGGCCTCGCCGGCCACGGGTGCGAGAATGCTGGAAGCCTCCCGCTCGCTGTTCACCCAATACCGCAGACTCGGGCAGACGGTGGCGCCCGCCCTGCTGCTGCCCGTTCTGATCGCACAGACCCACACCCTGCGGGAACTGTCCGCCCACTGTGACAGCGGCACCCGGCGCCACCTGCTGGCCCTTGGATCCCGGTACGCCGAATACGTCGGCTGGCTGGTGCAGGAGACCGGGGACGAGCAGGCGGCCCTGTGGTGGACGCAGCGCGCGGTCGATCTGGCGGCCGCCGGCGGCGACCGGGCGCTGGCGGGTTATGCGCTGGTCCGCCGGGCTCTGATCACGCTGTACCGGGACGACGCCGAGCAGACGGTCGCTCTGGCCCGTCGCGCGCAGAGCGGGGCCCTGCCCCCGCGGATCCGCGGGCTCGCCGCACAGCGCGAAGCCCAGGGCCACGCGCTGGCGGGTGACCGGCGGGCTTGTCTGCACGCGCTGGACCGCGCGCGTGCGCTTCTTGCCCTCCAGGAGGACGGGACCGGCGAGCCGGTGATCGGCACCATGCACCTTCCCGATCCGGTCGGCATGGTCACCGGCTGGTGCCTGGTCGATCTCGGGCGGCCGCGCGAGGCGGGCGAGGAGTTGGACCGGCAACTCGCCCTGGTCGGCGAGGACGCGGTCCGCACCCAGGTCAGGTACGGCGTCCGCCGCGCACTCGCCTACGCGTCGGCCGGGGAGATCGACCACGCCTGTGACCTGGCGGCGCCCCTGCTCGACGGGGTAGAGGTCGTGGGTTCCGCCACGGTCACGACCGACCTGAGGCGACTCGCCCGTGCCCTGGCGCGCCACGCGAACCATTCCTCCGTACGCCGGCTGGGACCGCGACTCGGCACGTTGTCGCGCCCGTCCACCATCTGAAGGAGTCACTGGCATGCCCCACGTGTTCATCAACTACCGCACCGGCGACGGCGAGCGGACCGCGGCCCTCCTCGACCAGGAGCTGTCACGCCGCTTCGGCCAGGACCGCGTCTTCCGCGCATCCAGGTCCATCACCCCAGGGGACGCCTACCCCGAGGTTCTGCTGACGGCGTTACGCCACAGCTCCGTGCTGCTGGCCGTCGTAGGACCGGACTGGACGAACTTCCGCAGTCGGCTGCAGGATCCCGACGACTGGGTGCGCAAGGAGATCGAGGCCGCGTTCGAGTGCGGGCTCATCGTCGTGCCCGTGCTGGACGGCCGCAAGACCGATCGGCTGAGCAAGGCGGCCCTGCCCTCGGAGCTGGCGCGGCTCGCCGATCTGCAGTCCGTGCCGTTCGACAGCACCCACGACACCGAGGCCGGCGTCCGGCGTATCGGTGATCTGGTCGCCGAGCTGGTCCCCGAGCTACGGGATCTGAGCGAGCCCGGCGAGCCGTCGCCGGCGTCGACCACCGTGCACAACTCGATCGGCGACGTGAGCGGAACGTCCGTCCAAGCGGGCGACTTCAGCGGTGACGTCGGCGGCACGATCGTGAAGAGCTCCCACGGTGCGGTCCACACGGGCAGCGGCAGCATCTACAACAACTCACGCCATGTGTCGGGCGACCGCTACATCTCGGGCACCGGGACGACGTACACCGAGGGCGACCACCACGGGGACGTCCACCAGCGGTTCGGGGAGCCGGAACGGCCCCAGGACGACCGACGGTGAGCACAGAGCACACCACCCGGGTCGAGAGTACGCAGGGCGTCACGCACACGGGCGACGGCCACATCTACGTCAACCTCGGCGTCACTGCCCACGAGCCCCGAAAGCCGATCTTCCGCCAGCTTCCCGATGACCAACTTCGCTGGACTCGGCGAGTGTTGGTCGCTCCGGTCAACATGGGCAGTGCCCGCACCACGCTCGAGGAGACGGGCACCGTCATCCTCGACGGTGCTCCCGGCAGCGGCCGCACGGCCACGGCCCGCGTACTCTTGCGCGAACACCACCGTCCCGGCGGAGCCTTCCGCGAACTTTTGCCCGACGAGCGGGACGAGCTGCCGCTGCGCAACCCGGCGCTCGTCGACCCGGGCGACCGGCTCCTGCTCGACCTGTCAACGGCGGAGGCCGGTCTGTGGCACGCGACGCGGGGCGACCTGCCCGCCCTGCGCCAGACGGTGCACGAGCGGCGGGCCCATCTCGTCGTCGTCATGCCGCACGGCGGCGCCCTCGATCCCGACCTCCAGCACTACCGTGTCGAGATCGGACCACCGACCTTCCCCATGGAGGTTCTCAGACGCCACCTGCGCGCCCACGGCGTGCCGTACGAGCAGTTCCTCAGGTACGACGTAAACGTCGACGAGTTCTTGAGCGAACGCAGACACATGCGGGAGATCGCCGACTTCGCCGACCGCATACGCCGGGCCCGCGAATCGGCCGGGCCCGGTGAGGGACTCACCGAGTGGTGCGCGGCCGCGAAACGTGCGCGGGCAGGGCGCCGCGCCGAAGTCGCCGACCGCGTCGCCGATTTGCCCGAGGCTCCCCAACGCGCCCTGCTGATCGCCGTGTCCATGCTCCACGGCGCACACGCCGACGTCGTCCACCGGGCGGCCGCGCTTCTGCTGAGCACGGTCGGAACCCCCGAGGAGGAGACTCCGCTCCTCCAGCGCAAGGACCTCGCCCAACGGCTGTCGGAGATCTCGGCCCGCTCCGGGCCGGACGGTCGCGTGCAGTTCACCGTGCTGGACTACGACTCCGCCGTCCGCGCCCACTTCTGGGACCACATGCCCGACCTGCGGCCCCACCTCGGCGCGTGGGCCGCGCGGGTCGTCGAGTCGAACGACCCTCATCTCGTGCCGGACGTCCGCGACGGACTGGTGGCCCGGCTGGCGGGTGAGTACCTGCGGACCGGGCGGGCGGACGCGCTCGCCGCGCTCGCCGAACGGTGGAGTGCGCAGGGAGCGGGCAGAGCCCGGTCGGAGGCTGCGGTCCAGGCGCTCACCTGTGGTCTCGCGGACCCCGCCCACGGCAGTACCTTCCGCGAACGGATCTACCAGTGGTGCGCCTACCGCCGGCTGACCGGTGAGTTCGCCCAGGTGCTGGTCCAGGTCTGCGCCGACGTCCTCGCGCTGGACCATCCGGACCACGCTCTGATCCGGCTGCACCATCTCGCCCGGCGTGAGCGCGGCACGGCCCATGCCCTGCAGGCCCTGTGCGATCTGGTGGCCGGAAGCCGACGGCTGCGCCGAAGGCTGCTCGACCGGCTGGCAGGCGGCGACCTCGCACCGACCGACCTGGGCATCTTTCTTCGCGTCAGCGATCCGGCGCCGCTCACGGACCGCTCCGTCACCACCCGGGCTCTGGTTGACGAGGACGGGGTACGACGCTCGCTGATCATGTGCTGGCGCGCCGTACTGACCGACGCGGCGTCGCGGCCGGAAGGACGAGGCGCGGCACCACGGGCAGAGATACAGCGCTGGCTGCACTGGGCGGCCGAGGGCGCCGGTGACCGGGGGGAGATCCTCCTCGACCTGCTGGTCGATGCCGCCGACCGCTGCGGAGAGGACCGGGGCGCGACGTTCGCCGCGCTGTACGCGTCCGCACGCCAGGCGGAGTGCGCTTCTCCGGGTGGCGGCGCCCGCGCCTCCGAGACGACCGACCTGTTGCTCCACAAGATCGGCGTGGCCCAGGGCCTCGGTCCTGCCGCCCCGTCGGCATCGGCCAGAGGGGGTCGATCATGACGACGGCGCGCAAGACGACAACCGTGTTCCTCACCGTTCTGTGCGGCCTGCTGCTGACCATCCTCGGCCTGGTGAAGCGATGGCCCGACTGGACCTGGCCGACGCTGGCCGCGCTTCTTCTCGTGGTACCCGCGACAGTCTTCCGGTTGGCCTCACAGCGCCGCGGCCCGGTGCCGGTCAGCTTCGAGGAGCAGCTCACGGCCGCCCCGGTGGAGCGGACCGAGTGCCGCGTCAACCGAGTGGCGCTCCCGAGCCTCTGGGACGACTACCACTTCGTTTTCTCGGCGACCGTGCGGTGGTGCTTCGCCGACGGTCCGGGGCGCGCCACGGTCCTCAACCCGGCCGGCCTCGCCGTCGAGGCGGTCCTCAGCCGGGCCCGCGCCATTGCCGAGAAGCGGGAACCCGGTGACGCCTCGCTCCTACAGCACGAACTCGGCGGCCCCCTCGGCCGCATGTGCCCGGACTCCACGGGCCACCTCCAGGCGATGGCGGAAGACATCAGCCTCACGTTGCCCGACGAGGACCAGGAGCGTCTGGATCGGCTCGCCGGCGTGCGCAAGGACGAGGCGGTCTGGGAGCACCAGCGCAAGTACGAGCAGAGCAAGCGCCGGTATCTGGGCGAGGACGTCCTCAAGGACACCGGCAGCGCCGTCGTGTGGTGGCTCGCCAAGAACGACGAGCACGTGGCGAAGACCGTGGCCGACCTCCCCCTGCTGGCGCAGCTGACCTCTGCGGCCACCGACACCGACATCCCTGAGCGCCTGCTCGAGATGCTGCCGCACCGGCCGGGAGGACTCGGGACGGCGGACACCGGCACGGAGTCTGCCGATCTCCCAGCCCGTGAGCCCTCGGCTGCGGATCACCTGTCGGGGTTCTTCGAGGCTATGGGCTTCACCGAGGATGACGACCGGCGGGCGATGCTGGCCCGACAGTTCTCGCGGCTCATCGAGCAGCACAACCGCCACGAGACAGCGGAGGACCTCCTACGCCGATTCGATCCGCCGAGGCCCGCCGACCCGGACACCGGTGCGGAACCGGTTCCCGACCCCGGCCCGCCGGCCGAGACGGCCTGACCGCCGACCAGGACATTTCATCCCCGCGCATTCAGGAGGACGCGAATGGACGCCGAACTGGCCGCGATGGCGGCATCGGGAGCCACCACCCTTGTCTCCCTCATGGTCACTGATTCCTGGGCTCACGCCCGTGCACTGATGGGCCGGTTCCTGGCACGTGCGGGCGCGGACACCACCGCGATCACCGGGTTGGACGACGCGCGTACGCGGCTGCTCCTCACCGGCGCCGGGGCGGACGAGCACACCACGTCCGGCATCGCAGCCGAGTGGCAGACCCATCTCTGTCGGCTGGTGGAAAGCGGGGCACTCACCGGCGAGGACCTGAATGCTCTCGGAGCGTCACTGCGCCGACTGGCGGCCGCCGCAGCAGGCCGCCCGGCAACAGTGCACAACACCGTCTCCGGCGGCACCCAGCACGGCCCGATCGTCCAGGCCGGCACCGTCACCGGCCTGGCCCTCCCCCCGGATCCGTCCCCACGCCGGCAACAGGGATGAAGGCCGGCCCGGGTGTCCTGTCGACGCCGGGCTCCCGGTCTCGTGCGCCGCGTGCCGTCTTTTGCTGGTGCCGGGTCTCGCACTCCTTGGTGCGGCGCTCGTAGTAGTCCTGGAGTCGCGGGTCGACCCGCAGACGGGTGAACGCGATGCGGTGGAGCGCGGCATTTGCCTGACGGTCGCCGCCACGGTTGAGGCGACGGAACTGCCGGCGTCCCGAGGAACGCCCGACAGGACTGACCCCGCACGGCGCGGCGAAGGACGCCCTGCACGCTCTTCCTGACAGTGTCGTCCGGGCTGGGCACGTGGACCGCGCTGGTGGTGATGCTGCTGGGCTGGTGCAGCTCGGGTGTTGGCGGTGACGGGGCTGCTGAATCTGCGGCCGCCCCGGGTGGTCGGCTGAGACGCGGGTACTCGGCCGAGAGCTGAGCGGGACCGGCCGCGCCCGGTACGGCAGCAGGGCCCCAAACCGCGCGTCGCGGTCCGGGGCCCTGCCCCATGCGATGCCGCCCTGCGGCGGCGGTGCGTCAGCTCTGTGCGGTGTCGTCGCTCGTCTGCCCGGCACCCTCGGCTGCGCCTGCCTTCTCGCGCATCTTGCGCACCAGCTCCGCCTTCTGATCGGCTGCACCCTGGCGGTCGAGGTTCCGGTGCGGACCGTTGTTCTGCCGTTCGGCGCGGGACAGCTTCTTGCGCTGGCCGCCGCCCATGCCCACGGGGTTGTTGATGTTCTTGCTCACGGTCACGGGTTCTCCCGGTAATGATGTGAAGTGATCTACGGATTCATCGGTGGGGGACGGGCCGCGACGTCGAAGGACGTCAGCAGGGGCCCATCACGCTCTCACTCGTAAATCGGCGTCTGGAAGAACATGACAAAGACGTTACCCGGTCCCTTCGGCCCCGCACACCAACCTTTTCGCCGCCCCGGCGTCGGCCGGGCCTTCGGCGAGCGCCCGGGGCAGCCGTTTCCTTCCGGGAATCTCAGCACCGCCAGCACCCGCCGGAGGTCGCCGCCCGCCCGGGGCAGGTCCAGATGGGCGTTACCGGGCCGCCGCGGGCGTTGTCAGTGGTCGCGAGCACGGTGACGGCATGAGAGATCATCTCACTTACGCCCCGCCGCTGCGCCGGCCAGCCTCTGCGGAACTCTGCGCAGCGAGGCGTCGTTCTCGGCACTGTGCGCGGTCAGCCCACCCGAGTGCGACCGACGACTCCGTGACACAGCTCGGCCGTCGACCCCGAGATGTTCAAGGACGAGACCGGAGACGCCTACCTCCACCTTTACGAGGGCTTTCTGAGCGCCTACGACCCGGAACTGCGACGGCGGACGGGTACGTACTACACGGCCGGCGAGGTCGTCCGCTTCATGGTCGGCTTCACCGACGAGGTGTTGCGTGACCGGCTCGGCCAGGAGGACGGGTACGGAAGCGAGGACGTCACCGTCGTCGACCCGGCCATGGGCACCGGGACCTTCCTCATCGACATCATCGACCACGTCGCCAAATCCCTGTCACTGAAGTACGGCAGGACGCTCAAGTCCGGGCTTCTCCGGGAACTCTCGGACCGACTGGTCGGGCTGGAGAAACAGACCGGGCCGTACGCCGTCGCCGAACTCCGTGTGCACCACGCCTTCCGGTCCCACGACGCCGACATCACGCGCCGCCCGCCGAGGCTTCTCTGAGCCGTGCGGTCTCCCGCAGGCCGTCGCCGGACAGGTCGGCGAGGGCGACGCGGGCACCCGCACGGGCGAAGACGACGGCGGTGGCGCGGCCGATGCCGGAACCGGCTCCGGTCACGAAGGCCACCTTGCCGGCGAAGGCTTCGTTGCTCACGGTCATGGGAGGAGTCCTCTCGCTTGCTGGTACGTCGCGGGGGCCGTGTCGGCGGTACGCGGATCTGGGCTTGGGTCAGCGGTGCGACGGCACCTGCGCGGGTTCGTCGCGTCGCGCGTGGGTGGGGGCGATGCGCCGGGCGACGATCCGGCCCTTGTGGGAGGCGCCGTGGACGGCGAGGGCGATCAACGGCAGCAGCGTGAGGGCCGCGATGACGGTGCCGACCAGGGGCGGGCCGGTCAGGCCGAGGGAGGAGTCCAGGGCCGTGCCGGCGATCACCGATCCCGCCGCGATGCCCGTGTTGAAGGCGGAGGTGGTCAGCGCGGAGGTGAGGGTGGGGGCATCGCCCGCGAAGCGCATGGCGAGGGCGGTGACCACCGGGTTGACCGTGAAGCCGGTCAGACCCATGAGGAAGACGAGGAGGGTGGCCGTCACCGGGTCGGTGGACAGCGGGATCATCAGGAGCAGGACCAGGGCGGTGGCCGCGGCGGCCGTGATGGTGGTGGCCATCGGGTGGCGGTCGCCCAGGCGGCCGCCGGTGGTGGTGCCGCCCAGGGCGCCGACGCCGAAGGCGATGAGGACGAGCGGTACGGCGCCCGCTGGGATGCCGGCGCGGTCGGTCAGCAGCGGCGTGACATAGGTGTACGTCGCCAGGACACCGCCCATGATCAGCATCGCGGCGCCGAGCGCCAGCCACAGCCGGCCCTGGCGCAAAGCCCGGACCTCGGCCCGGAGGGACACCTCGGCGTGCTGCCCCTGGGCCGGGATGAAGCGGCCGATGAAGGCGGCGGCGAGCCCGGAGAGGACGGCCAGGGCCCAGAAGGGGCCGCGCCAGCCGGTGAACTGGCCGGCGAAGGAGCCGATCGGCACGCCGACGACGTTGGCCAGGGTCAAGCCGCCGATCATGACGCCCGTGGCGCGGGTGGCGTTGTGCGGGCCCGCGGCGGTCGTGGCGACGACGAAGCCGACGGACCAGAACGCTCCGGTCGCCAGGGCCGTGACGACGCGGGCGAGCAGGACGATCGTGAAGGACGTGCTGAGGGCGGCGACGAGGTGTCCGAGGCAGAAGACGGCCAGGGCCAGGACCAGCGTCCGGCGCTGGGGAAGGCGCAGGGTCGCCATGGCCATGGTCGGCGCGCCGACGATCATGCCGAGGGCGAAGGCGGTGATCAGCAGGCCGGCGTGGGAGACGCTGACTCCGAGGTCACCGGCCAGCTCCGGCAACAGGCCGGCGACGACGAACTCGGTGGTCCCCATCAGGAACGTGCCGGCGGCGAGCACCCAGACGACGAAGGGAAGCTTGCCCGGGGTGGTCCCGGATGCGGAAGGCATACGTGTGCTCTCTCCTTGGGGGGAAATCGGCGGATCAGGGTGGCGGCCGGGGGCGTCACGGCGGGCTGCGGTCGGCGCGGCCACGTCTTTCACGGTTCCATGGAGCGAACCGGACGAAAAGGGGAGGCTCTCCTCCCCCCTTTCTCGGGTGGGCGTCCCCGTGAGGCGCACGGTGGGTCGGGCGGGTCAGCGCGCGGCTTCGATGGTGATCCGGTCGGCCCCGGCGAGCCGGTCGGCGCCGGCGTCGATGTGGCCGAGGACGAGCAGGTCGGCGGAGGCGGAGGGGCCGTCGCGGTAGAAGAGGGCCAGGTTGCCCCAGGGCGCGTAGTAGGTCAGGTCGCCGGCCTTGGGCGCGGCCGGCGCGGGAGCGCCGGAGGTGGTCAGCCTGCGCGGCAGGTCGGCGATCCGCTCCGTCTGGTGGAAGTCCTCCAGGTCCAGGGTGAGCGGGAGCAGCCCGGCGAAGTCACGGGCGGCAGGGCTGTCGTTCAGGGCGGCGTCGACGGGGCGGCCGTCGAGGGTGACCCGGATGTCCATGGCGGAGTTCCTGTCGGACGGTGCGGTGTTCCTGTCGGACGGTGCGGTGTTCCCGTCGGAGGGCGCGGTGCTCGCCTCGGCCGCCGGAGTCTGCTGCCGGGCGGAGGATGCCGAGGATGTCGCACGCGGGGAGGCCGGCGAGGCGTCGGTGCAGGCCGCCACGGGCAGCAGGAGCGCGGTGGCCGTGGCGGCGCGGGCGAGGGCAGAGAGGGCGGCCGAGTTCACGGGTGTCGTCCCAGGGGTCAGTCGGGCAGGGGCTCGGAGTAGTGCCGGAAGCCGTCCCGCTGCTGGTGGATGTCGTACAGACGCTGGGCCAGGGCGTCGGGGCTGCTGTGCTCGGCGTCGGGCCGGATGGCTCCGGGGACGATCAGCTGCGCGACGTGGATGTTCTCCGGGGCGAGGGCGTCGTGCAGCGCGCGGGCGTAGGCGCTCTCCGCGGCGAAGGCGACCGAGGTGCCGGCCACCTTCGGGTTGGGTCGTACGGCGCTGGAGCCGTTGACGAACAGCACGGTGCCGCGGCCGAGTTCGCGCATGCCGGGCAGGACCGCGTTCACGCAGGTGACAGGGCCCTTGACGGAGAAGGCGAGCGGGGCGTCGAGGTCGTCGGCACTCGTGTCGAGGACCGGCTTCATGAAGTCGGCGCGCGGCACCGGGCTGTACTGGAGGACCTCGACGGGCCCCAGGTCGGCCGCGGCCGCGTGCAGGGCCGCGGTCAGCGACTCGATGTCGAGGACGTCGGCGGTGAAGCCGCGGGCCCGGATGTCGTCACGGGCGAGTTCGGCGGTCAGCCCGTCCAGCTTCTCCGCGGTACGGGAGATCAGAGCGACGGTGTGGCCGGCGGCTCCGAAGCGGCGGGCGGTGGCGAGCCCGAGGCCGGGTCCCGCGCCGACGAGGGCGAAGGTCGTCATGGTCAGTCCTTGCGTGAGCGGGGGTGGTTTCCGGCCCGGGGCCGCACCGCCTGGGCGCGGCCCCGGGTGTGGAGGCGTGCGTGGTCAGGGCTTGAGGAGGGCCTTGATGGCGCGGCGCTCGTCCATGGCCCTATAGCCCTCGGCGACCTGGTCCAGGGGCAGGGTGAGGTCGAAGACCTTGCCCGGGTCGATCCGGCCGGACAGCACCCGGTCGATCAGGTCGGGCAGATAACGGCGCACGGGGGCGGGCCCGCCGCGCAGGCCGACGTGGGAGAAGAACAGCTCCTCGCCGTCGACCCGCACCTCGTGCGGGACGCCGACGAAGCCGACGTTGCCGCCGGGCCGGGCCGAGTGCAGGGCCTGGCGCATCGACTCGGGGGTGCCCACGCACTCCAGGACCGAGTCGGCGCCGATCCCCTCGGTGAGGTCCTTGACGCGGGCGATGCCTTCGTCGCCGCGCTCGCTGACGATGTCGGTGGCGCCGAACTCCAGGGCGAGCTTCTGCCGGGACTCGTGACGGCTCATCGCGATGATCCGCTCGGCGCCCAGCTCCTTGGCGGCGATGACACCGCACAGGCCGACCGCACCGTCACCGACGACCACGGCCGTCGAGCCGGGCTTCACCTCGGCGGCGAGGGCGGCGTACCAGCCGGTGCCCAGCACGTCGGACACGGCGAGCAGGCTCGGCACGAATGCGGCGTCAGGGTGCTCGTCGGTGGCGACCAGGGTGCCGTGGGCGTTGGGGATGCGGACGTAGTCGGCCTGACAGGTGCTCATGAACTCGCGGTTCAGGCAGGACGACTGCCAGCCGTTGCGGCAGTTCACGCAGGTGTTGTCCGAAGTGGCGAAGGAGCCGACCACGAACTGGCCCGGCTTGACGTGGGTGACCTCGCCGCCCACCTCCTCGACGACGCCGACGTACTCGTGCCCCATCGGATGGGGTTCGTCGACGGGTTCCGCGCCGCGGTAGGGCCACAGGTCCGAGCCGCACACGCAGGTGGCGACCGTGCGGATGATCGCGTCGGTGGGCCGGGTGATCTTCGGGTCGTCGAGGTTCTCGAAGCGCACGTCTCCGGGGGCGTGAATGACTGCTCCGCGCATGGGGTGCTTCCTTCGGTGCGAGGTCGGGGTGCCGCAGCCGGGGTCAGGATCGGCTGCTCGACATCGAGCGTCACACGCGAGGGCAAGCACGAAAAGCGGAGAAATCCATCCCGGGAGGGAAACATCCTGGGAGGAAATTCTCCCCCCTTCCCCAGGTGCGACCGGTGTCATGCTGGGCAGCATGACTGCCGACATCCCCCTGAACGAGCTGGGAGAATTCCTCAAGAAGCGCCGCTCGGAGCTGAGCCCGCGCACGGTCGGACTGCCCGAGACCGACCGGCCCCGCCGGGTGGCCGGGCTGCGCCGCGAGGAGGTCGCCCAGCTCGCCAGCATCAGCACCGATTACTACACCCGCCTCGAACAGGGCCGCATGCAGGCGTCCGCGCCCGTGCTGGACGTCCTCGCCCGCGTACTCCAGCTGGACGACGACGAGCGCGGCTACCTCTTCCAGCTCGCCGGCAAGACCACCACCCGCGCGAGGCGGCGCGGCAGACAGAAGGTCCAGCCGCAACTGCAGCGGGTCCTGGACGACCTCACCGCCACCCCGGCCGTCGTGCAGGGGCGGCGCGGGGACATCCTCGCCTGGAACGCATTGGCCGCAGCCCTGGTCACCGACTTCTCCCGCCTCCAGGAAAAGCACCGCAACTACCCCCGGATCATCTTCACCGATCCGGCCATGCGCACCCTGTACGCCGACTGGGAGGCCTCCGCGCAGATCGCCGTGGCCCAGCTGCGCATGGAGGCCGCCAAGTACCCCGAAGACCCCCGCCTGATCGAGCTGGTCGGCGAACTGTCCCTGCGCGACAAGCAGTTCTCCCGCTGGTGGGGCGAACACCACGTCGCCGCCCGCACGGTGGGCACGAAGACTCTCAACCATCCGGTCGTCGGCGAACTCGTCCTGGACTGGGACACCCTCACCGCCAACACCGACCCCGACCAGAACCTGACCGTCTGGACCGCCGCGCCCGACTCCCCCACCCACGAGCGGTTGCGCATCCTCGCCTCCTGGGCCGCCGACCGGGACCTGCCGGCCTCCTCCCCGCTCAGCTGACCGCGACCGGCCGCCGCTGTGGGAGCGCCTGGTGAATCCGTGCCTGTGGCTGGGACAGAGGCCGGCCTGTGCCCTGGTCGGTGTGGACGATGATCTCCGCGACGACGGACACCGCCGTCTCCCCGGGTGTGCGTGCGCCGAGGTCAAGGCCGATCGGCGAGCGCCTCATCGGTGCGGATTCGACGCGATTCGACGCGGATTCGATCCGGTGGCTGTCCCTGCCGAAACGAACAGCGCTTGACCTGCCCCGGCCTCGTCCACGTGCTCTCATCCGTGTTGCGGCTGCTCCGCCGGAAGGGCAGGTCAGGCCCATCCCCGGACATGGACTCGAAGCGGGTCCCGGATGGGATCCGCCGACGTCTGCTTCCGGTCGAGGGCGTCGACGACGCGGCGGGCCAGGCCATGCGCGAGGGCGTCGACGTCGCGGACGACCGTGGTGAGCGGCGGCTGGGCGGTTGCCGCGCCGGCGATGTCGTCGACGCCGATCACGGCGAGGTCGTGCGGAGCGCGCAGAGAGTGATGCCGAGGGGGAACGGCTGCGGCCGTTTCTGCCCCGACCGACGACGGTCCGTCGCTGACGCCGGAGCGGGCCGCGGACGGCGTCTGCGCCAGGCTGTCGGCGCCTGCCCTTCGCCGGTAGGGGATACTGGGGATCCAGACAGCAGGCGACCCAGGGGGACGGCGTGGACAGTGCAGGAGAGGCGGACGCGTCGCCGCCGTCGTCGGCCCCGCCCGCGGGCGCTCTGCGCGTGCACCCGCTGACGGACCGGCCGGGCTGGCAAGCGGCCGGCGAGATCAGTCTGACCACCCGCCCGGCCTGGGAACAGACCCTGCACCACCTTGCTCTCAGCGACGAAGAGGCGTGCCACTTGGAACTCTCCGCGGTCACCTTCGTCGACGTCGCCGGCGTCTCCGCCCTGGCGATGACCGCCCAGGGCCTTCCACAGGGGCGACGCATCGTGCTCGAAGAGCCGCCTGCCACCCTGCGACGCGTGCTGGACATGTTCTGGCCGGACCTGCCCGCGGTCGAGGTGATGGCGCGATGACGTCCGCGACCCTCGAACCGTTCGTCCACCCCGCCTTGTTCTACCAAGGCGACACGGAGTACCTGGACGGCACGGTTCCGTTCATCCGTGACGGCCTGAAGGCCGGAGAGCCGGTGGCGGTCGCCGTGCCCGGGCCCAACCTCGCCCTCCTCAGGACGGCCCTGGGCGAGGACGCCGCACGCGTGAAGTTCCTCGACATGACCGACGCGGGGCGCAACCCCGGACGGATCATCCCCAAGGTGCTGCGCGCCTTCGCGGACGCCCACCGCCAGACACGCGTGCGGATCATCGGAGAGCCGATCTGGGCCGGCCGCACCAGCGTGGAGTACCCGGCGTGCGCCCAGCACGAGGCGCTGATCAACCCGGCGTTCCAAGGCCGGGACGTCACCATCCTGTGCCCCTACGACGCCGACCGCCTCGACGAACAGGTCCTCACCGACGCGTACGCGACCCATCCCCTCGTCATCTCCGGCGGCAACGAACGGCCCAGCGCCGCCTACGCCCCCGAGCATGTGGTCGCCCGCTACAACCAGCCCCTGGAGCAGCCGGCCGCGGCCGAGGAGCTCTTCTTCAGCGCCGACCAACTGCCGGACGTCCGGCACTTCGCGGTCGGACACGCCGCGCGGCTCGGCCTCTCCGGCATCCGCCTGGAAGACGTCGCACTGATGGTGGCCGAGCTGACCACCAACAGCGTCGTGCACGGCGGAGGTTCCGGCACCCTGCTGATGTGGGCCGACGACGGCCAGATGGTCTGCGAGGTGCGCGACCACGGGCACCTGAACGATCCGCTCGCCGGACGCCGCCCACCCGCACGGGACCAGCTCGGCGGCCGCGGCCTGCTGCTCGTGCACTCCCTCGCCGACCTCGTACGCATCCATACCAGCCCCAACGGAACGGCCATCCGCTGCTACGTCAGCACCTGACGTGCGGACCCCCTCACCGCTGCCCGGACGAAGCCACACCTCGCCGGTCCGGTCCGCTCCCGTCAGCCGGTCGTCCCCGTCCCTTCGCCCGCAGCCCGGCCGACACGAGCACGTCGCTGAGGCTGGTACGGCAGGGCGTGGCGTGCCGTGGAAGACCTGACGGGCGTGCCAGCCGCGGTGGTCGGCTGAGACAGGGTGTGCGCCCGGCTGTGACCCGACCAGCGGTCGGCCGGCGAGCGCTATGACCTGATCGCGTGCAGCTGGGCCGTGGCCGACGAAGCCTCGTACACTGCCTCAGCTGTGCGGTGCGCTCAAGCCGGTCCACGGGCAATGATCGTAGCGGCGTCCAGAGGATCACGAACGAGGTTGCGACGGCGCTCAACCTGGTCCCGACGGGCCGACGGCGAGTTGACTTTCCGTCCCTGTGCGACCGTCTTGACGGCCGAGTTCGCGGCCCGCGTCACCGGCGGGTCACACCTCGACAAGGCCGGTGGCCGCGAGGGTTGCGATGACGGGGCGCGACGTCGGCCCCGGCCGCCGCGAGGGGAACGGCCGGCAGACGTACGGGGGTCGACGGCTCGGCGGTCCGACGCGTTCTTCAATCGTGACACTTGGAGGTTCCCCTCCCCCACCTGCACGGTCGCACGCCCCGCCATGGGCTATACACGTAGCGTATACATGCGACGTATACACCGTGTGTAGAGTGTGCTCATGTCCATTGGTCACACCCTTCTGGGGCTCCTGGAGTCCGGCCCGCGCCACGGTTACGACCTGAAGCGGGCCTTCGACGAGACGTTCGGTCACGACCGGCCCCTGCACTACGGCCAGGTCTACTCGACGATGTCCCGGCTGCTGAAGAACGGCCTCGTCGAGGTCGACGGGATCGAGGCCGGCGGCGGCCCCGAGCGCAAGCGCTACGCGATCACCGACGCCGGCGTCACCAACGTGGAGCAGTGGCTCGCCACCCCGCAGAAGCCGGAGGAGTACCTCCAGTCGGCCCTCTACACCAAGGTCGTCCTCGCGCTGCTCACCGACCGGGACGCCGCCGACGTCCTGGACACCCAGCGCTCCGAGCACCTGAGCAGTATGCGCATCCTGACCGATCGCAAGCGCAGGGGCGATCTGGCGGACCAACTGATCTGCGACCACGCCCTCTTCCACCTCGAGGCGGACCTGCGCTGGCTGGAGCTGACCGCCGCCCGACTCGACAGACTCCGTGAGGCTGTAGCCCGATGACGACTTCTCCCCCCGGCTCCCTGCTCACCGCGCAGGACCTGCGCAAGACCTACGGGCACACCCACGCCCTCGACGGCGCCGAGTTCTCCATCCACCCCGGCGAGATCGTCGCCGTCATGGGTCCCTCGGGCTCCGGCAAGTCGACGCTGCTGCACTGCCTCGCGGGCATCCTGCCGCCCGACTCCGGGTCGATCACCTACAACGGGCGGGAGGTGACGACGATGAGCGACGGCCGGCGCAGCGCGCTGCGCCGCTCCGAGTTCGGCTTCGTGTTCCAGTTCGGGCAGCTCGTGCCGGAACTGACCTGCGTGGAGAACGTCGCCCTGCCGCTCAGGCTGAACGGCGCCCCCCGCAAGGACGCCGAGCGGGCGGCGCTCGGCTGGATGGAACGCCTGGAGGTCGACGACCTGAAGGACAAGCGGCCCGGCGAGGTCTCCGGCGGCCAGGGCCAGCGCGTCGCCGTGGCCCGCGCACTGGTGACCGGCCCCCGGGTGCTGTTCGCCGACGAACCGACCGGCGCGCTCGACTCCCACAACGGCGAACGCGTGATGGAACTGCTCACCGACGCGGCCCGCTCCACCAACGCCGCCGTCGTCCTCGTCACCCACGAGACACGGGTGGCCGCCTACTCCGACCGCGAGGTCGTCGTCCGCGACGGCAAGTCCCGGGACATGGAGCGCGCCGTATGAGTCCGCGCTCGTGGGGGAGGTCGAGAGACCTGGCCATGGGGGCCCGGTTCGCCGTCACCGGCGGCCGCGAGGGCTGGGTCCGGGTGACGCTGACCGCGGTCGGCGTCGGCCTCGGCGTGGCCCTGCTCCTGTTGTGCACCGCGATGCCCAACGTGTTCGCCTCCCGCAGCAAGGTGGAGGACGCGCGCTACGCCGACGTGTACTCCCGGAAGGTCCCGCCCAAGGCCGACGACACGCTCCTGGTGGCCGACGCCGACACCACCTGGCACGACGACGACATCCTGGGCCGGTTCGTCGAACCCGAGGGCCCGCGGGCGCCGCTGCCCCCGGGAGTCGACCGCTTCCCCGGCAAGGGCGAGATGGTGGTCTCCCCCGCCCTCAAGGACCTGCTGGACTCGGACGACGCGCGACTGCTGCGGGAGCGCCTGCCGTACCGGATCACCGGCACGATCGGCGAGAGCGGGCTGATCGGCTCGCACGAACTGGCCTACTACGCGGGCGCCTCGGGGTTGCAGCTCACGGACGCCTCCCTGGTGACGCGGCTGACCGAGTTCGGCGCACCGGACGCGGGCCCCGAGCAGACCGACCCGGTGCTGCTGCTCATGATCCTGGTCGTGTTCGTGGTGCTGCTCACGCCGGTCGCCGTGTTCATCGCCGCCGCCGTCCGCTTCGGCGGCGAACGCCGCGACCGCCGCCTCGCCGCGCTGCGCCTGGTCGGCTCCGACCGGGGGATGACCCGGCGGATCGCGGCGGGCGAGGCACTGGCCGGATCCCTGCTCGGCCTGGCCGTGGGCACCGGCTTCTTCCTGCTCGGCCGCCAGAAGCTGGGTACCGGCGAGTTGCTGGGCGTGAGCGTCTGGCCCAGCTACCTCGATCCCTCCCCCGCGCTCGCCGCGCTGGTGGCGGTGGCGGTGCCGGTCGCCGCGGTGCTGGTCACGCTGCTCGCCATGCGCGGCGTGGTCGTCGAACCCCTCGGTGTCGTGCGCACGGCCAAGCAGAGCCGCCGCCGGCTGTGGTGGCGGCTGCTGCCGCCCCTGGCCGGCCTCGGGATGCTCTACCCGATGATCGGACAGGGTCACAAGAACGGGAACTTCAACCAGTACCTCGTCATCGGCGGCGTCCTGATGCTGCTGACCGGCATCACGGCCCTGCTGCCCTGGGTCGTGGAGGCGGTCGTCGTCCGGCTCGGCAGGGGCTCGCTGTCCTGGCAGCTGGCCGTGCGCCGGCTGCAGCTGAGCAGCGGCACCGCCGCCCGCATGGTCAACGGCATCGCCGTCGCGGTGGCCGGGGCCATCGCGCTGCAGATGCTCTTCGCGGGAACGCAGAGCCAGTACACCGAGAACACCGGCAGGGACCCGGGCCGGGTCCAGATGCAGGTCGACTTCAGCGGGCCCAGGCCGCTGTCCGGCGTCGAGCGCGAATTCGCCGGCACCAAGGGCGTCCGGGCCGCGGTGGCCCTGGCCCGCTCCCAGTACGGGGACTCACCTCGCAACCCGGAGAACGGCGACGGTCTGACCGTGGGCGACTGCGCCGCCCTGCGCGAACTCGCGGCCCTGCCCTCCTGCAAGGACGGCGACGTGTTCGTCACGCGAACGCGGAGCGGCTACTCCGACCCCGGCAACGCGGCCGAGATCGCCCTGGTGAAGTCCGGTCGGCAGCTGTACATCGACCCGTCGTACGACGGCGGCGACCGCGGCCTCGAACTGCCCTGGACCGTCCCGGCGAACATTCGGGAGGTCGACGCGCGCAAGGACTCGCTGCAGAACTACACCAGCCTGCTGGTCACCCCCGCCGCCCTGCCCCGCAGGGCCGCGCCCGCGGTGTTCTCGGACGGCGTCTACCTGCGTCTGGACCCCTCGGTGCCGGACTCACGGGAGTACGTGCGCAACGTCGCCGCCCGCATCGATCCCCTGGCCCGGACCTTCGCCTGGTCGGCGGCCCAGGAGGACGCCAAGTACGCCTCCATCCGCACCGGTCTGTTCGTCGGCTCCGCCTTCGTGCTGGCACTGATCGGCGCGAGTCTGCTGGTCTCCCAGCTGGAGCAGCTGCGCGAGCGCAGGAAGCTGCTCAGCGCGCTGGTCGCCTTCGGCACCCGGCGCCGCACGCTGAGCCTGTCGGTGCTGTGGCAGACGGCCCTCCCGGTCGGGCTCGGGCTCGTCCTGGCCACGACGGTGGGCGTCACCCTCGGCGCAGCGCTGCTGAAGATGACCCGCACACCGGTGACCATGGACTGGTCGAGCGTGCTGACCATGACGGGCGTGGGCGCGGCCGTGGTCGGCGTCGTCACGCTGCTCAGTCTGCCGCCGCTGCTGCGCATGATGCGTCCGGCGGGCCTGCGCACGGAATGACCCCTCGCCTCCCCCGAGGTGGGGGCCGCCAGCCCAGGGGAT
>NZ_JBHVYK010000084.1:0-33356 GCF_042880855.1 Streptomyces sp. NPDC058291 | reverse complement strand
CCGGGAGGACGGCGTGGGGCCCCGCGCTCGTGCCGGGTCAGTTCCATGCGCGCGAGCGCCACGGCATCCCGGAGTCGCCCGAGTCGGGGGTGCGGACCGCCAGGACCTGGTTGACGCCGATGCGGTTGCGTTCGAAGGCGACGGCGGAGGCGGCCATGTAGAGCCGCCAGACCCGGGCCCGGCCGGGCCCGGTGAGGCGGACGGCCCGGTCCCAGCCGTCCTCCAGCCGGGCCACCCAGCGGCGCAGGGTGAGGCCGTAGTGCTCGCGGATCGACTCCAGGTCGCGGACCTCGAAGCCGGCGCGTTCGAGGTGGCCGACCGTGGCGCCGACGGGGGCGAGTTCGCCGTCGGGGAAGACGTAGGCGTCGATGAAGGCGTCCACGTCGTAGGCGGACTCGTCGCGCTGCGGACGACGGGCGATCTGGTGGTTGAGCAGCCGGCCGCCCGGCTTCAGCAGGGCGAACAGGACGTGCGCGTACTCCAGGTACTGGTCCGAGCCGACGTGTTCCGCCATGCCGATGGAGGAGACCGCGTCGAACGGGCCGTCGGCGACGTCCCGGTAGTCCTGGACGCGGATCTCGACCTTGTCGGTGAGTCCGGCGTCGGCGACGCGCTTGCGGGCGTAGGCGGCCTGCTCCCGGGAGAGGGTGATCCCGACGACGTGCGCGCCGTGCTCGCGGGCCGCGTGGATCGCCATGGACCCCCAGCCGCAGCCGACGTCCAGCAGGCGCTGACCGGGGCTCAGGTCCAGTTTGCGGCAGACGAGTTCGAGCTTGTCGCGCTGGGCGTCCTCCAGGGCTCCGTCCGGGGACTCCCAGTAGGCGCAGGAGTACACCATGGACGGGCCGAGGACGAGTGCGTAGAAGTCGTTGCCGACGTCGTAGTGGTGGCTGACGGCGCGTCTGTCGGTGCGGCGGGTGTGCAGGTGCCCGGTGCGGCGGATCTCCTCGCGGGGCGGGGCGGGCGGCAGCGGGGGGCCTGCGAGCCTCAGCAGCCCGCGGGCCGCGGCGCGGAACTCGGGGTCGCGCAGGGCCTGGGCGAGGGTGCGGGCGTCCTCTCCGCGCTCCCACAGCAGCCCGGAGAGCAGGTCGAGGGCGGTGTACAGGTCCCCCTCGACGTCCACGTCGCCGGCCACCCACGCGCGGGCCAGGCCCAGTTCGCCGGGCTTGAACAGCAGCCGGCGCAGGGCCCTGCGGTTGCGTACGACCAGGGTCGGCGCGCCGGGCGGGCCCGCCTGCGAACCGTCCCAGGTGCGGACGCGCACCGGGAACGGGGCTCCCAGCAACTGTTCGGCGAGGGCATGGAGCCGCGGCGCGACGTCAGCCATGATGCACACCTCCGTGACGGTGATCCCGGAATGTCCTGACACCACGTAAACACGACGGGGAGGGCTGTCCAGTCCCGCGCGGCCGTCACGGCTGGGCAAAATACCTGCACACGGCATCCGTCGTCAGCGGGGCACGCCGAAGGGGCCGTCCGCACCACGGATGGCGGACGGCCCCTTCGGGGTGTCTCAGTGACCGCGGGCCCACCGGGCCACGGTCGGGTGACCGGGGGTCAGGAGGCCTTGGCCTTCTCGTTCTCGGCCTTCTCGGCGGCCGGCTTCTCGGCGGCCGGCTTCGCGGCGACCGGGGCCGGCTTCGCGGCCTCGTAGAACTCCTCGCGCGGGGACTCCAGCGCGCCGAGCGCCACGACCTCGCGCTTGAGGAACATGCCGAGGGTCCAGTCGGCGAAGACGCGGATCTTGCGGTTCCAGGTCGGCATCGCCATGCCGTGGTAGCCACGGTGCATGTACCAGGCGAGGCGGCCCTTGAGCTTGATCTTCATCTTGCCCATGACGATCATCGCGACGCCCTTGTGGAGGCCGAGGCCCGCCACCGCACCCTTGTTGGAGTGCGCGTACTCCTTCTGCGGGAAGCCCCGCATGCCGGAGATCACGTTGTCGCCGAGGACCTTGGCCTGACGCAGCGCGTGCTGTGCGTTCGGCGGGCACCAGGCGTTCTCGACGCCGGCCTTGCGGGCGGCGACGTCGGGGACCTGGGCGTTGTCGCCGGCGGCCCAGATGTAGTCGGTGCCCTGCACCTGGAGGGTGGGCGCCGTGTCCACGTGACCGCGCGGGCCCAGCGGCAGGCCGTAGCGGGCCAGGACCGGGTTGGGCTTGACGCCGGCCGTCCACACGATGGTGCTGGAGTCGACCTCCAGCCCGTTCTTCAGCACGACGTGGCCGTCGACGCAGGAGTCCATGGAGGTGGAGAGGTAGATCTCCACGCCCCGGCTCTCCAGGTGCTGCTTGCCGTACTGGCCGAGCTTGGGGCCGACCTCGGGCAGGATCTTGTCCGCGGCGTCGACCAGGATGAAGCGCATGTCCTCGCGGGACACCGTCTTGTAGTACTTGGCCGCGTCGCGGGCCAGGTCCTCGACCTCGCCGATGGTCTCCGCGCCGGCGAACCCGCCGCCGATGAAGACGAAGGTGAGCGCCTTGCGGCGGATCTCCTCGTCGGTCGTGGAGTCGGCCTTGTCGAGCTGCTCGAGGACGTGGTTGCGCAGGCCGATGGCCTCCTCGACGCCCTTCATGCCGATGCCCTGCTCGGCGAGGCCGGGGATCGGGAAGGTGCGGGAGACCGCGCCGAGGGCGATCACCAGGTAGTCGAAAGGCAGCTCGTACGCCTCGCCCACGAGGGGGGCGATCGTGGCGACCTTGCGGTCCTGGTCGATGGTGGTCACCCGGCCGGTGAGAACCTCCGCCTTGGGCAGCACGCGTCGCAGCGGGACGACGACGTGGCGCGGGGAGATGTTGCCGGCGGCGGTTTCGGGGAGGAAGGGCTGGTAGGTCATGTACGACCGGGGGTCGACGACCGTGACGGTCGCCTCGCCGTAGCGCATCTTCTTGAGGATGCGCCGAGCTGCGTACAGGCCTACGTACCCACCGCCTACTACGAGGATCCTGGGACGCTCCGTGGTGCTCATGCCATCGAGTATCCACCCGCTCGAGGGGGGTCGCTCGTGCGCCCCTTCACAAGCTTGCCGAGGGTGTGTGCTATCCTCCGCCGCTCGCGTGATCCACATCATGGCGCGAGACGGGAACCAGCGTGTAGGGCCTGACGTTGTCAATGCCGCGTGAGCTGCCTCTCCGGGTCCCGGAGGGCTCCGTGAGGGCCCCGGGCCGACGCCTCGCGAGACACTCGCGATACGTCCGTGCGCGCCTGTTTTGAACACGTTCACACGGCAGTTCGACCCCCGGAAGGGTCAACGGGGAGGCCCGCTTCCTCCGGGAGGACCGAATTCCTTGTGAAGAACTTCACGAACTTTTCCGACGGGGTGCCGCGAGAACGCGCCCGAGGGGCCCCGAAGGGCCCCCCGGCCGTGCTCATCCGGGCATCCTGCCTGCTCAGCAGAGTGCACCGGGCGGGTCGGACGCCCGTTAGACGACCGACCACGCGACGCCGTCGAGGATGTCCCACGAACGCGACTCATCCCGGCCGCGTGTACACGTATGCGCGTACACTGACGTCATGACCGAGGACACCGTGACCGTACGGGAAGCCCGCGCCCATCTCGCGGACCGCATCAACCTGGCCGAGGAAGGCACCCCGACGATCATCACTCGCAACGGCACTCCGGTGGCGGCGGTGGTGCCGATCGCGGACTTCGAAGCCCTGGAAGAGGCGGCCGACGTCATGTTGGCCCGAGAGGCCGAAGCGGTCCTGGCCGAGAACGGCCCCACCGTGACCATGGCCGAGCTGCTGGCAGATCTGTTCACCGAGCACGGTGAAGGCGCCGCGTGAAGTACGCGTTCCGGTTCACCACGGCGGCGCAGCGGCAACTGAGGGACCTCGCTCGGCTCGACGCCATGCGCATCCTGACCGCGCTGACCGCGCTCGGCGACGACCCGTACCGCGAGGGTGCCGACGTCAAGAAACTCACCGGCACATCGGGGCTCTACCGGCTCCGGGTCGGCAACTACCGGGTCGCTTACCAGGTGGACGACGGTGAACTCGTCATCCTCGTCGTCAAGGTGGGCAACCGGCGCGACATCTACCGCAACCGGTGAGGCACGCGGGTCCTCACGGGCCCGCGTGCCTTGAGCCACCCGACTCCACCGAGGATCGCCACTTACCGCATCATCACGACTTGAGTGCCGTGTGGAACGCGATCCCGTCGAGGATGTCGTGCTCGCTCACGACGACCTCCTGGGCCCCGACCCGCTCCATGATCGCCAGCAGGACCAGCGCGCCCGCCCCGATCACGTCTACCCGGCCCGGGTGCATCGCGCCGATCGCGGCGCGCTCGGCGTGCGTGGAGCGCAGCAGCCGCCCGGTGATCTCGCCGACCTGCTCGCGCGAGACGCGCGAGTGGTGGATGGCCGCCGAGTCGTACTCGGGCAGCCCCTGGGCGATCGCCGCGACCGTGGTGACCGAGCCGGCCAGGCCGACCAGGGTGCGCGCCTCGCGCAGCGGGACCGTGCGCTCGGCGAGGTCGAGGGCGGCCTCGACGTCGGCGCGCATGGCCGCGATCTGGCGCTCGGTGGGCGGGTCGGTGACCGTCCCGTCCACGACCAGGTGCCGCTCGGTCATCCGCACGCAGCCCACGTCGACGGAACAGGCGGCGCGCACCCGGTCGTCGCCGACGACGAACTCGGTCGAGCCGCCGCCGATGTCGACCACCAGATAGGGCCTGGCCAGGTCGTCGCGGCCGGTGAGCTCCTTCGTGGCCCCGGTGAAGGAGAACTCGGCCTCCTGCTCGCCGGTGACGACCTCGGGCTCGACGCCCAGGATGTCCAGCACCCCGCGCACGAACGCGTCCCGGTTCTCCGCGTCCCGGGAGGCTGAGGTGGCGACGAAGCGGAGCCGCTGCGCGCCGAGCTCCTTGACGACGGCCGCGTACTCCCGGCAGGCGGCGAAGGTCCGCTCCAGCGCCTCGGGGGCGAGCCGGCCGGTGCGGTCGACGCCCTGGCCGAGCCGGACGATCGTCATGCGGCGCTCCAGGTCGACGAGTTCCCCGGTCCGCGGGTCGGCGTCGGCGACGAGCAGCCGGATGGAGTTCGTGCCGCAGTCGACGGCGGCGACCCGCGTCACCGCCCGTCCCCCGTCGCGGGGGCCGACGAGTCCGTCCCACAGGCCGCGGAGTCCGTCGCGAGCGTCACGCAGGCGCCCTTGCGCCACCACTCGGGGAGCATCGCCAGCGCCTCGTCGCCGAGCGGGTTCACGCCCGGGCCCGCCGCCAGGGAGTGCGCCACGAGCACGTGCAGGCACTTGACCCGGTCCGGCATGCCGCCCGCGCTGGGGAAGTTCTTCAGCTCCTCGATCGCGTCCCGGCGCCGGACGTAGTCCTCGTGCGCGGCCCGGTAGGAGGCGGCGAGCTCGGGGTCGCTCTGCAGCCGCTCGGTCATCTCCTTCATCACGCCGTTCGCCTCCAGCGTGCCGATCGCCGAGTTGGCCTTCGGGCACGTCAGGTAGTACAGCGTCGGGAAGGGCGTGCCGTCGGGCAGGCGCGGCGCCGTCTCGACGACGTCCGGCTGTCCGCACGGGCAACGGTGCGCGATCGCGCGCAGGCCGCGCGGCGGGCGTCCGAGCTGCTGCTTGAAGGCCTCGACGTCCGCTTCGGCGGGCTCGGTGCGCGGGGTGGTCGGCGGGGGTGTTTCCATGCCTGTCTTTCTATCGGTCGGTCACTGGCCGGAGGCGTCCGACGAGTCGACCCCGTCCCAGACGTTCGCGTACCAGGGGCGGTCGGTCGCCCCGAGCCGGGCCCGGGACTGCCGGGCCGCGTCCGGGTCGATGACGATGTAGCCGGTCTCCCCCGGCAGGACGTAGTGCAGCCGCTGCCGGATCTGCTGCTCGGCGTAGGCGTCGTCCTGCCAGCGCGCCTTGAGGTCGCGTAGCTGCTGCACGCGCTCGCTGGCCTGCTGCTTCTCGCGCTGCAGGTCGGCGACCTCCGCGCGCTGGGAGACGTACTGGCGCATCGGGTAGGCCAGGGCGACGATCAGCGTGCACAGGACGAGCGCCAGCAGGGCCGCGCGCCCGGTGAGCCGGGAGCGGCGGGCCTGACGCTTCGTCTGGGAACGGTAGACCCGGGCCGCGGTCTGCTCGCCGAGCAGCTTGATCCTGGTCGCGGTGGAGAACCGGTCCCGGTCCTTCACGGCCATGTGCTCCGCCTCCCCGTCACGTGCGTACGTCCCCGCACACGGTACGGGACCGAGTACGGGGACGTACGTACGACTGGCTAGGGCTTGCCCCGGTAAGGGGCAGCCCCTGGTCCGAGGATCAGCCCTTGAACCGCGGGAAGGCGCTGCGGCCTGCGTACACCGCGGCGTCGTCGAGGATCTCCTCGATGCGCAGCAGCTGGTTGTACTTGGCGACGCGCTCGGAGCGGGCCGGGGCGCCGGTCTTGATCTGGCCGCAGTTGGTGGCGACGGCGAGGTCGGCGATGGTGACGTCCTCGGTCTCGCCGGAGCGGTGCGACATCATGCACTTGAAGCCGCTGCGCTGCGCGAGCTCGACGGCGTCCAGGGTCTCGGTGAGCGAGCCGATCTGGTTCACCTTGACGAGCAGGGCGTTCGCCGCGCCCTCCTCGATACCGCGGGCGAGGCGCTCGGGGTTGGTGACGAACAGGTCGTCGCCGACGATCTGCACCTTGTCGCCCAGCTTGTCGGTGAGCACCTTCCAGCCGGCCCAGTCGTCCTCGAACAGCGGGTCCTCGATGGAGACGAGCGGGTAGGCCGCCACGAGCTCCTCGTAGTACTCCGTCATCTCGGCGGCCGAGCGGGACTTGCCCTCGAACTCGTACCTGCCGTCCTTGTAGAACTCGGACGCGGCGACGTCGAGCGCGAGCGCGATCTGCTCGCCCGGCGCGTAGCCGGCTTCCTTGATGGCCTCGAGGATGAGGTCGAGGGCCTCACGGTTGGAGCCGAGGTTCGGGGCGAAGCCGCCCTCGTCGCCGAGGCCGGTGGACAGGCCCTTGCCCTTCAGGACCTTCTTCAGCGTGTGGTAGACCTCGGTGCCCCAGCGCAGGGCCTCGGAGAAGGACTCCGCGCCCACGGGAGCGATCATGAACTCCTGGATGTCCACGTTGGAGTCGGCGTGCGAACCGCCGTTCAGGATGTTCATCATCGGCACCGGCAGCAGGTGCGCGTTGGGGCCGCCCAGGTAGCGGAAGAGCGGGAGGTCGCTGGCCTCGGAGGCGGCGTGGGCGACGGCGAGGGAGACGCCGAGGATGGCGTTGGCGCCGAGCGAGCCCTTGTTGTCGGTGGCGTCCAGGTCGAACATGGCCTGGTCGATCAGCCGCTGCTCGGTGGCGTCGTAGCCGACGAGCTCCGGGCCGATCTGCTCGATGACGGCGAGGACGGCCTTCTCGACGCCCTTGCCGTGGTAACGGTTGGGGTCGCCGTCGCGGAGCTCGATGGCCTCGAAGGCGCCGGTGGAAGCGCCGGACGGAACGGCGGCACGACCCGTGCTGCCGTCGTCGAGGCCGACCTCGACCTCGACCGTGGGGTTGCCTCGGGAGTCCAGGATTTCCCGGGCTACGACGACGTCGATGGACGGCACGAGCATCTCCTTCTTGGGATGTGACGCTGGTTGTGCGGGGCCCGCGGGCCAGGACGGCCTCGGATGAGCCTTGCGACTAGAGCCTAACCGCCCCCGGGCCGTCGGCAGCCGACCGACCGTCCCGTGGACAGACAGACCGTACCTATTGTTCACGCCCGGAACAAAGGGGGTGGCCGAGAAAGTTGCCGGGGGACGGCGAACGAGCAAAGAGAAACCCCGCTCCGGTGCGTACGGGGGAACACGCACCGGAGCGGGGAGCCCGTGGGGACGGGGGGCGACCCTCACGAGGTCTTCAGTGTGCCGACCTCGGTTGTGAGGGCGCTGTGGTCTCTCGGGGAGCCGGGTGTCACTTCAGGTGCAGCTGCTGCCCCGGGAAGATGAGGTTCGCGTCCTCGACGATGTCCTTGTTCAGCTCGAACAGCTTGTGCCAGCCGCCCTTGACCTTGTGCTTCTCGGCGATGGAGCTGAGCGTGTCGCCCTTGACGACCTTGTACTCGCCGTCGCCCTTCTTGACCTTCTCGCCGGTCGGGGTGGTGACCGTCTTGGAGGCCGCCGGGCGGTCGGTGGAGCGGGAGGCGCTCTGCTTCTCCGTCGAGCGGGTGCTGCTGCCGCTGTTCGACGAGCTGGAGGAGCCCGAGGAGCCGGAGGAGTTGGAGCCCGAGGAGCTGGAGGAGTCGGCGCTGCTGCTGTTGTAGGCGGCGCCGGACAGGCCCGTGCCGCAGACCGGCCAGGCGCCCTTGCCCTGGGAGGCGAGCACCTTCTCGGCGACGGCGATCTGCTGCGACTTGGAGGCCTGGTTGGCCTGCGCGGCGTACTGCGTGCCGCCGTACGCGGCCCAGGTCGAGGCGGAGAACTGCAGGCCGCCGTAGTAGCCGTTGCCGGTGTTGATGGACCAGTTGCCGCCGGACTCGCACTGGGCGACCGTGTCCCACTCGGAGGTGGTGGCGGCGGAGGCGTTGCCGGCCGCCATCAGCGGAGCGGCGATGGCGACACCGGTGACGCCGGCCAGAGCGGCGGCGCGGGTGGCCTTGGACGGACGACGGTGCTTGCCCTTGGCGGAAAACAGCATGGTGGATCCCCTCACCGACGCCTACGAGGTGAGCTGTCGGGTTCGGGCCGTGTGAGTTGCCCGGTCACTCCTCCGTGGGAGCCGTGCTCCCTGGAGGGGTGACTTCACCCCAAGCCGGACCAGCCTCGACAGCCGGCGCCGGCGCTTACCTTGGGTCCCCCGCTCCTGCCTACGGCGCTTGACGCGACGACTGTTCCCGGGCCGCCACTGGCAGGATTCGGCGTTGCGACGACCGGGGCTCGGGTTGCCGAGCGGCCTCGACCGTAGACACGTGATCCGCCGAATTTCAAAGACGATCAGGGCTTCTGAGACTCATCCCACACTTTCACCAAACCGGACATTCGGCGCGAAGCGTGACGTGAACTCCCGCTGTTTTTACCGGGTTTTGCGCCCTATTGGACCCCTGTGTCGAGGGTCTGACCGGGGGTGATGTCGCTCGGGTCGCCGCCGATGAGGTCCTTGTTCTCGGCATAGAGGGCGCGCCATCCGCCGTCGAGGCCAAGGGAGTCGGCGATGGAGACGAGCGAGTCGCCCTCCCGGACGACGTAGGTGGCCGCGGCGTGCCGGCCGCCGCCGGCGGTGGCGACGGTGGCGACTCCGTTCGTCGAAAGGTCCGTGACGCCCTTGGTCGTGCTCTCCTCGGCGGTGGACCCGCGGTGCCGGCCGGAGCCGAGGGAGCCGGTGTCGACGAGGCTCCAAGAGCCCACTTCCTGGCCCGACTTGTCCGAGTCGTCCGCTTCCGGGGTGACCGTGGGCGAGCCGTCGGCCGCCCGTCCGCCGCCCGCGTCGGCCGAGCCCTTGCCCGCACCGGAGCCGATGGAGTCGTCCGCGGCGGCGGAGGAAGAGGGCGAAGAGGACGAAGGGGACCCCGAGGGCGAACCAGAGGGATCGGCGGACGAGTCGGACGATCCCGTCGAGGCGGACGGACCGTCGCCCGACGCGTCGGAGGAGCCCGACGGGTCCGGGGAGGACGACGGGCCCGAGGACCCCGACAGCCCCTTGGTGAGGTCGGACAGTCCGGAGGAGGACGAGCCGGAGGAGCCGTCCGCGAGGCCCGTGTCCACGTCCAGCGCGCCGTTGTCCTTGGTGAGGCCGGAGGTCAGCCCGCAGGTCCCCCACGCGCCGACGCCGTCGGCCGCGAGCACCTTCTGCGCCACCGCGATCTGCTGGTTGCGGCTGGCCAGATCGGGCCTGGCCGCGTAGTCGAGCCCTCCGTACGCCTCCCAGTCCTGCTGGCTGAGACTCAGGCCTCCGTACTCGCCGCCGCCCTTGTCGGCGCTCCACGAGCCACCGGTCTCGCACTGCGCCACCTTGTCCCACACCGTGCCGTCGGCTGCGCTCGCGCCGGAGGCGGCCAGCAGCGGGATGGCGATGGCGGAGCCGGTCACTCCGGCCGCGACGAGGAGGGCCGGAGCCTGACGGGGGCGACGGTGTCGACCGTTCCCGGAGAGCATGCGAGGGGCCTTTCTCTGGACAGCAGTACCGGCGCGGCGACCCGAGACCGGCCCGTCGCGCTGACGAGTGAACGTATCGGCAGACGATCACTTGTCACAAGTTCATGCCGCGCAGATCACGTGAAGATCACAGAGTTGAGGAGTGGTCACCTTTGCTCCGCTGAACGGTCACACTCCGGCTGACATCCGGTCAGATTTGCTCGGATCGCGTCTCCGAC
The DNA here is from genome assembly GCF_042880855.1 of Streptomyces sp. NPDC058291. Taxonomy (NCBI): domain Bacteria; kingdom Bacillati; phylum Actinomycetota; class Actinomycetes; order Kitasatosporales; family Streptomycetaceae; genus Streptomyces; species Streptomyces sp. NPDC058291. The sequence continues at coordinate 23,074 of NZ_JBHVYK010000084.1, read as the reverse complement.
CGCCGCGGCGCGAACTCCACCGGCAACGTGCGCAGTCCCCGCATGATGAGTCCGCCCCGCCACCTCAACTCGGCCGGATCGGACGCCAGTCGGAGGTCGGGCAGCCGGGTGAGGAGGGTGGCCAGCGCGGTTCGGCCCTCCAGCCGGGCCAGCGGGGCGCCCAGGCAGTAGTGGATGCCGTGGCCGTAACCGAGGTGCTGGTTGTCACGGCGGGAGAGGTCGAGCACGTCGGGGTCGGTGAAGCGCGCCGGGTCACGGTCGGCCGCCGCGAGGACGACGAGGACGGGATCGCCGGGCGCGATGTCCTGTCCGCCGATGCGGAGCGGTTCGGTCGCGAACCGCCAGGTCGCCAGCTCCACGGGGCCGTCGTAGCGCAGAAGTTCCTCGACTCCGGTTTCCAGCAGGGAACCACCGTCGCCGCCGTCCTCGGCGAGCGACCTCTGCAGCCGTTCACGCTGCTCCGGGTGGGTGAGAAGGGCGTAGGCGCCGTTGCCGATGAGATTGACCGTCGTCTCGAACCCGGCGAACAGCAGGATGAAGGCCATCGCGGCGGCCTCGTTCTCGGTGAGGTGCTCGCCGTGGTCGGAGGCGCGGATGAGGCCGGAGATGAGGTCCTCGCCGGGGGCGGGCCGAGCGGGCAGCTCCGCGCGTTTGCGGTGGATGAGTTCCAGCAGATAGCCGCGCATCTTCTTCACCGACCGCGCGACACCGCCCCGCGGCCCCCCGCCGTGCCGGATCATCATCCCCGCCCAGTCCCGGAAGTCGTCCTGGTCCTCCCGCGGGACGCCGAGCAGGTCGCAGATGGCGTAGATGGGCAGCGGGAAGGCGAAGTCGTGGATGAGGTCGGCCTCGCCCTTCCCGGCGAACCGGTCGAGCAGACCGTCGGCCAGTTCCTGCACCCGGGGCGCGAACTCGGCCACCCGGCGGGGCGTGAACGCCTTGCTGACGAGCCGGCGCAGCCGGGTGTGGTCGGGCGGGTCGATGTTCAGCAGATGCGTCATCAACTCTGCCTTGCGCTCACCGGGGATGCCGGTCTTCCCCTTGGCGTGGGCCGGCTCGTCGTGGTGCGCGGGGTTCTTGGACAGCCGCTGGTCGGCGAGGGCCTCCTTCGCGTCGGCGTACCGGGTGACCAGCCAGGCCTCGACACCGCTGGGCAACTCGGTGCGGTGCACGGGGGCGTGCTCGCGCAGCCAGGCGTACGCGGGATAGGGGTCGGTGGCGAACTCCCAGGTGAACAGCTCGGGAGCGGGCGGGACGTCGGCCGGGAGACGGGGCTGGTTGGTCACGCCTCGACGGTAGCGGGCTCCCGGGCGAGGCCCACGCCCACCCGGACGCCCCCCGGCCGCCCGGACCCCGGGCGAAACCCACGCCCACCCGGACGCCCCCCGGCCGCCCGGACCCCGGGCGAAGCCCACGCCCACCCGCGCGCCCCGCAGCGGCCCGACTCCCGGGCGAAACCCACGCCCACCCGGACGCCCCCCGGCCCCCCGGCCGCCCGGCTGCCGACGTCCCACCACCCTCCGCCCTCCGCGCCGCCCCGCGCGCCGCGCCCCGGCTCAGTGGGCGGCGGCCGTGCTAACCCGCAACTCCTTCGGCGGCCCGGATCGCGTCCCGGTACGTCCGGGCCGCCGCGCGCAGCGCCGCCTCGGGGTCCACGCCCCCGGACTCCGCTCGGGCGGCGAGGGCGAGCAGTTCGTAGCCGACGCCCTCGGCCGCCGGCAGCGGCACGTCCAGTCCCGCCGTCCGAGCCCGCGCCACCAGCTTGGCGGCGAGGGCCAGTCCGGGCTGGTGGAGGGGCACGCCGTCCGTCACGGACTCGCGGCGTTTCTCGGCCGCCTTGGTGCGCAGCCAGTGCTCCTTGACCTCCTCCGGGGTGGTGGCCGTGGCGTCGCCGAAGACATGGGGGTGGCGGTGGATCAGTTTGGCGACGATCGTGCCCGCGACGTCGTCGACGGAGAACGGGGACTCCTCGTCCTCCTCGGCGATGCGGGCGTGGAAGACGACCTGGAGCAGCACGTCGCCCAGTTCCTCGCGCAGTTCGTCGCGGTCGCCGTCCTCGATCGCCTCGACCAGTTCGTACGACTCCTCCACCGCGTACTTCGCCAGGCCCTTGTGGGTCTGCCGGGAGGACCAGGGGCATTCGGCGCGGATGCGGTCCATGACCTGGACGAGGTCGAGGAGGCGGGCCCCGGGCAGGTCGTAGGAGGCGGGGAGCAGTTCCAGCTCGGGCATCGCCACACGGCCCGAGCCCGCCAGCCGGGCCAGCCCGTCGGTGAGGGCGGGTTCGCCCTCACCGGTCGCCACGACCACGACCGTGCGGCCGCCGGCACAGGCGGCGAGGAGGTCCTCCGCGGTCGGGGACGTCTCCTCCACCGTGAGCCCCGCGTCGCGCAGATAGGGCAGCTGCGGATGCGCGCCGTCAGCGCACAGCACCCGGTCCGCCGTGCGCAGAGCCTGCCAGGCAGGCCAGGACAGCAGGCCGGGGGCGACGCGGTGGCTGGTGGTGAGCAGGACGACGCGGCCGGGGGCGGAGGGGCCTTCGCGGACCGGGGCGGGACCGCTGGACGGGCGGCCGTCGAAGGGGCTGGATGCGTTCACCCCTCGAACGTAACCCACACCCGCCGACCGCCCCACGAGTTGTCCACAGGCCCGGTGCATTCGTCATACCGGTCGGGTCGGCGGGGCGGCGCCGTCACGTCGTCTGCTGGGTCCCCGCCGTCGAGATCTCGCGTACCCAGGGGGTCTTCGCGTCGACGCGGGCGACCTTACGGGCGTCCCAGCTGCCGTAGCGCGGGTTGAGGTCGACGTCGAGCGTCCTGGACGTCTTGGACAGGGCGTTCCAGAACTCGGGCCGGCTGGTGTTCGTGCCGAGTTCGGTGGCGAGTTTCTGGGCCTCCAGCTGGAGGCGGAGGTTCTCGTCCAGGCGCTGCGGCGGGATGCCGTACTGCTGGAGCCACGCCTTCTGCAGTCCCTCCGTCCCACCGGCCTGCTGTTCCAGGCCGGCCCGCATCTCCTGGACCTCGTGGGGCGTGACGGTGATGCCCGCGTCCTCGGCGGCCCGCTGGAGCACGCGGTCCAGGACCATGCTGTGCAGGGTGTCACGGGCGAGGGTGCCGGTCTGGGCGACGGCCTGCGCGTACTGCGCGTCGTCGGTGACAGCCGCGCGCTGGGCGGCGCGGACCTCATCGACCCGGCTCTCCAGCTGCGCGACGGTGATCCGCTGCCCGCCGACGACGGCCGCCGCGCCGGGATGCGCGTCGTTCCCGCAGGCGGCCAGAAGAGGGGCCGCCGCGATCACGGCGGACAGCAGGAACGCGGTGCGACGACGGCGGTGCAAGGAAACCTCCCGAGGAGTTTGTGCGACGGTGCACAAAGTCTTGCGGTGATCGATGGTAGGCAGTGGGGCGGCTGGGGCCAACCCATTCGACCAACGATTCACCAGGACTTCGGGCACCGCCTCGCCCGCTCGCCGCCCGCTCGTCGGTGCGAGCGCTCAGCCCCGCGCGTCCACCGCGTGCTCGACGGCGTCCGCGACGTCCGCGCGAAGGCCGTCGCTCGGGGCCACCGTGCGGACGTTCACGCTCGCGCGCGTGGCATCGCCCACCAGGACGAAGTCGACCTTCTTGTACTGCGGCGCCGTCGCCTCCGCCGCCGCGGCCTCCGCGTTTCCCACGGCGAGGACGACGTCGCAGGAGCGCTGCAGAAGGCCGTTGAGGAAGGGGCGCGCGTTGCCGGTGCTCTGTTCACCGGTGACCTGCGCGTAGCTCACGCGCGCGTGCGTCTTCAGGGACGCGTCCCGCATGCCCTGCCAGACCGTGGCCGCGGTGGTGTCGGCCGTGACGCCCTTGTCACCGGTGAGGAGACAGGCGTCGATGTCCGTGTAGGCACGGGCGCGCGTGTCGGGGACGGGAGGCCGGCTGTCGTGGGGGAAGAGGAGGACCGCGGTCACGGTGAGCGCGGCCGCGACGGCGAGCACGCCGGCCGTGAGAACGAGGGTGCGTCCCCGCAGGGCGCGCAGCCAGGTGACGGCGGCGCGTCCGAGGGCGAACATCCGCCCGCGGCGCGCCTTGTCCGCCATCCGCGTCCTGCGCGCCTGGGACACCTGTCTGACCTGCTTGCTCACGGTCGCTCCCCTATACCCCGGTATACCCCGGTCGGCCGCTGCGGCCAGGCCCGCCACGCGTGCGTGGCCGCGCCCGCCGTTGACAGCGCGATCAGCACCAGGTCGAGCCCGAACAGCGCCCCGTGCGTGTCGACCGGCGTCAGCGAGAGCTCGGTGATCCAGGCCGCCAGCACCGCGCTGAAGGCGCCGAAGGCACACCAGTCGGCGCGGGAGCGTCGGCGCAGGGCGAGAACGAGGGACGGGGCGGGGCACAGCAGTCCCAGACTGAGGACGGGCAGCAGTGCGAAGCCCACCCGGGCGACAGGTGTGCGCAGCACCGCGCCGGCCACCGCCCCCGCGAGGACAATCCTCATCTCTCGCTCCCCTCCTGTCTCGGGTGATCCGATCAGCCGACGATGGCCACCGGGGCGTCCCACATGTCGCGGTCCACGGTGATCGTGTAACCGCCGCGGGTCTCCTTGCTGTTCACCAGGTACTGGTGACCGCGGCTGTGGTTCGTGAACTGGGTGGCGCCCCACGGCCAGTCGGTGGTCGTGGTCTCCTTCTTGTCCCACAGGGCGTACCAGAGGTTGCCCGGCAGGTCCGTCTTGTTCGTCGCGGTGGCGATGGCCTTGGCGCTGGAGCTGCTGAAGCCGTAGTAGCCGCCCCGGTAGATCTTGGCGCGGAGCGTCTTGGTGAAGGAGCGCACATACGCCAGCACGGCGTCGTTGCACGCCTTGTTGGTGGTGTCGTAGGGCTCCATGTCGAGATAGATCGCGCTGCCGGCCTTCATGCCGAGCGCCGATGCCTTGGCGACCGCGTCCGCGCCGTCGGTCGCGCCGAGGGAAGTGGCCGTGGCGGCCGTGATCTTCTCGGGGCTGGAGCCGGTCTGGCAGGGCGGCTGGGCGCCGACGTAGATCGGGATGAGCCTCATACCGACCGTGTTGACCGACTTAACCCAGGAGGCGGTCAGGTTGGGCTGCGCGCAGCCACGGTTCTTGCCGCCGACGTAGACGGCCGCGCCGCCGTAGTACCCGTCGGTCTTCCACGCCTTCATCGCGGCCAGCGAGGGCGCGGTGCAGGCGTCGAACGCGCGGCCGGTGTAGGTCTTCTGGGCGGGCCAGGTGGTGGCCGCCATCGAGGTCTGCGCCGCTATCCCGGCCCCCGCGACAACGGCCGCTCCGGCCACGCCCCACGTGATGTATCTGCGCTTCCTGGACTGCCGGTGCTCGGCCATCCCCACCCCATCGTTCGTCTCTGTGTACGGCGCTGTTGCCGCGTGGGCCTGTGGCGTCTGCCTGTGCCAGGCCGAAGTCCCCTGAACCGGTACGACGATACGGTGTCGACTCGACGTCCGTACCGGCGGATCGCACCGTAACCCGCGTCACCCCAGCGATCGGGAAACACAGCTCCCCCATAGCGGCAAGATTTGTCCACGTCACAGTAAAGAAGCGACGGCGTGGAGCGGTCCGCCGGTGTCCTACCCTGGCCCTCTGCTTACTTGGGGGGCGACATGACGATGCCGACGACAACGACGGTGGCGGGCGCGGAGAGACGGCTCGCGGGCGGCTGGGCCCAGCGGATCGGATGGGGATTCCTGGTGTGGGGCTCACTCGGCCTGCTGGTCTGGGTGCCGTTCCTCTACGTGGCGATCCGCCGCGGTCACTCCTCGGACTGGGCGGCCTTCGCCTCTTTCGCGCTGTACGAGTGCGTGACCCTGCCGTGGGCGGTGATGACGACCAGCGGCGACGGGGATCCGTTCCTCGGCCTCGTCTTCATCGTGTCCCTGCTGACGGCGACGGGCCTGCTGCTGTTCGCGATGTTCGACGAACGCCTCCCGCCCGCCCAGCCGGCGTACGGAGTGATCGGCACGCCTGCGGGACAGCCGACGTATCAACAGGGGTATCCGTACGGGCGTTGACCTCGGGTCCCGTTCTGCGCGGAGGCCGCGACGACGGAGGGGCGGACCTGAACCATCCGCACACCCGCGGAGTACGAGCGGGCGTTTTTGATCACCCTTTGAGCAAAACGAGAGTTCGCTGTGTCCATAGCCTCCATATGGTCGGCATGGCCCCCGTCACCGTCGGGCCGGCTCTCTCCTCTCTCAAGGAATTCCATGCGCCTCCCCTTCCGTACCGCCCAGCTCCTGGCGGTAGCGGCCCTGCCTCTTGCCCTGACCGCCACCGCGTGTTCCTCGGACAGCGCGGGCGAGGCCGCCACCGCCTCCCCGACCCCGACGAAGGCGAAGGACCCCAACGAGGGCCTGCTGACGGGCACGCAGCTCAAGAAGGCGCTGGCGCCGGCGTCGTACTTCGCAGCCGGGTTCGCCGTTGACCCCGAGAGCACGCGGGACACCGGTGACACCTACCGGGCCCCGGCCACCCGGAGTGCCGCCAAGCCGGACTGCACGCGCTTCGGCAGTACCGGCTGGATCGACCTCAGCGGCATAGAAGGGGTGTCGTTCGCACAGGACTCCTACGTCGGCAAGAACACGTCCTCGGAGCTCGACCAGGAGGTCGACGTCTATCGGGGCACGACCTCGACCGACGTGATGACGGCCCTGACGAAGGTCGTCGAGGCCTGCCCCAGCTACCCCGACGCCGACACCAAGTCCAAGGTGAGGATCACCGGCGCCGCCACCCCCGGTCTCGGCGACGACGCCTACACCATCACCCTCACCGACGACGCCTGGGAATCCGGTAGCACTCTGATCGCCGTCCGGGTGGGCACGGCCGTCGTCAGCGTCCTCTCCACGGACGGTGCCGACAACGGCGCCGCCAGCGCGAAGAAGCTGGCGGAGCAGGTCGTTTCGTCGCTGAAGACAGCCGCCTGAGATCTGCCGACCGCAGCGCGCCAGGCGGGCCATGCGCCACGAAGACTGCCCGGCGCGCTGCGGTCGCTTTCCCCCTCGCGCGAGAGGTGGTAGGACGTCCGTTCCGGCCGATCGAAACCACCTCGTCGGCCGGAACGAGCGGCCCTCACTCCAGGCACCTGCCATTCCCTGGTTCCCCAGCGACCCCAAACCAGGGCGGGCCATGAACTCCCGGCCTGACCTCGAACACGACGCGTTCCGCAGCCGAGTGCAGCAGGCGTTCTTCAAGCGACGCTCTGCCACGTCCCCGCAGTACGCCACCCTGCGCGGAGTCCCTGGTGCATCAGGCGAACCGCGTGATAACTGCCCATTGGAAATCGATGAACCGGCAACAGTTGTCGTTGTCCGTGTCGGATTCGAGCACCTCCTGCGAGAGACCTTCGGTGTGGAGTACAGCCTCATAGCAGGCGGACAGAATCTCCAGGACCGAGTCCGCGTCGAAGTCTGTGGCCGCGCAGTCGAAGAGCAGTGACACCGCCGCCACCGGCTGCGTCGCCGGCGCCTGGCTGTCACCGTGGCCGTGGCCGCCCGAGAGAGCGCCGAGCACCGCCGCCGACGCCGCCAAGCCCGAGGCCGTGATCCACGAAGCAGCGCTCCGTATCAGGGTCGCCGGCCGGTCCGCTTCACGTGCGCAACTCACCCGGATTCTGGAGCTGTCCGAGGCGAAGCACATCAGTGTGCGGGTCGTCCCCTTCGGTCTGGACGACTTCGCGGGCGCCGGAAGTGCCATGGTGTACGTGGGCGGAGCTGTTCCACGCCTGGACACCGTCGTACACGATGCCCCGCACGGCACGGGCTTCGTCGACTCCGAAGCCCAACTGGATCACTTTCGAAAGCTGTTCCGTAGGGTTCAGGGGGAATCGCTGGACCCCGGTGAGTCACGTGACCTCATCCACAAACTCGTCAAGGAACTCTGAGGAGAACCATGGCCGTCCCTCTCAAGTGGCAGAAGTCGTCCTTCTCCGGCGGCGGTGAAGGCAACGACTGCCTCGAACTCTCCTCCACGTCCACGACTCTCCACCTCCGGGAAAGCGACACCCCGACCATCACCCTCGCGACCACACCCAGCGCCCTCGCCTACCTCCTGGCCGGCATACGCACCGACGCGATCCCCCGCCAGGCGTGACTCAGCCTCGGGCCACCCGCAGGGGAACCGACCACCACCAGCGACAGGCGTCGCCCACTGACGTTGCGATCAACTCTGCAAGAAACGCGCGTGGTCCCTCGCGCACCTCGGCCGTCGGCCGGAGCACCGGCACGGCGGGTATGTGAAGGACGCCGAGCCGGACTGAGGGTCCGTCTTCCTCACTCAACCGCTCCAAGTATCTCCCGCCAAGGACATCGCCCGTGACCTGAGCGAGTTCTCACAGAATTCCTCACAGAAATGGTTGCTCGCGATCAGCATTTGGGGTTGCACACCCAGATTTACTGCTTCAGCAAGTAGGTTGCCTTTAGCGTGATTCCGCCCAAGCAGATATGGCTCATCGATCTTTGCTGCACCGGCACGGCTGGGCAGCTTGGGATAGATTCTCAATGCCTCGTCGGCGGCGTCCGCCAAACCGATGTGCGCCTCGGAAATATCATATGGTGGAGCCGTCAGGCCCTCGCATCGTTCCTCATCCGTAGCTGGAGGACTCCGTGACCATCGCTGCTCGCCTCGTCACCACCATCGCCGCTCCACTGGACCCGGCGTCAGCAGAGGCTCCGCGGGTGTTGCACTCGTCGGACCGCCGGATACTCGTTCAGCGTGACGACATCGAGTTGGTGGCCCTTGAGTTGGGCATGCTCAACACAGGTCGAGCGCCGGAGATCCGCTTCCCGGCGCCTTGGCCGCGCCACTTCGGATCGGTGACTGTGTCACTGGAGCAGGATGCAGCAGTATTCGCGGGCCTGCATGCGGTGCGGGCAGTAGAAGCGAACGGTACGACGCGGTGGGAAGTGGAACACGGCTGTTGGGCTGAGAACTGTTCCCAGAGGCACCAGTCGTTCGACGAATACGCCCACGACAAGGATCATTTCTATGCCGACAGCGGCTCAGCAGCCTTCAACTCAGATGGCAGGCTTGTCTGGGCCCATGTCCTCGGCCCGTTGGGCCATGACAGTGACACAGAGGACGATCAGGAGCTTTGGGCGGTCCTGGACGCCACGACCGGAAGAACCTTGGGGCGTGCGAAGACCATGACAGTGGCCTCCGGCTCTGAGCAGACTCCGCACCCAGACCCCGCCCAGATGGGGCTGAGTATCGGTGAGGGCGAGGAGGGGTCGCCTGTGCTGTGGGGGCGCTGGGATGGGCAGCGACTGTCCACTGAGCAACTTGGCATCGAGCGGATTCTCCTTGCAGTGAGCCCATCCGGGCAGTACCTCCTCACCGTTCCCGTAGGCCAGTGGGCCCTCTCGCTTCACCAGGTGGAGGATGGGTCGATTCTGCGAAAACTGGATGCAGAGGGCACTGTGCCCGCCCACCCGAGGAGTACTGGTGAAGAGAGGGTGTTTTGGGACTATGAAGCAGCCTTCATCGACGAAGACAACATCGTTGCCGGAACCTCCGAATGCGACGCCCGGTACGACACAGTTCGGCACTGGCTGGTGGATGTGCGCAGCATGACCCTGCGTGGCGAAATCATTTACCCCTTCACTGTCTCTGGGCCTGCCCGTTCTGCAGGGAGTGGCGCATGGTACACAGTCTCCAAGGATGGGACGTCTGTACATCTGTGGCACTTGGCTGACGAGAACTGATACTGCAGCACAAACCGGACAACACATGGTGGCCCGCCAACAGTAGCCGGCGGGCCACATTCACAACATGGGAATTCAGCCTGTGGCATGGCGGCTAATTCTATGTGAGCCAGAACATCCTGAACCGTGTCTTGTCAGCAGCTCCTCGGAATCTCTTCCCACCCAGTTCCATGGTTGTCTCCACCAGTGGTGCACAGATTCCTCTGCACACATTTCTCGATGTTCCTCCATAGACGACCTCATAGTCAGGGTTATCCTTCGCCCAGTTGAAGATGGCCTCCTCTGCGTGCTCGAAGGCTGGGTTGCCATCTTTAGTGAACCTGCCGGGGACCAGAGATCCTTGGATAAACTCCTCACCGTCTTCGAGGACATTCTGACCAATCGCGCTGATGTCCTTACCCCCCGCCAGTGAGACCTTGTGGAGGATGTCACCTGTGGTTTTATGACGCACTCCAACCACCGCTACCGTCGACCAGCCATGGCCCCTGCCCCACTGCTGCTTCAGGTCGTCGGCGCGCTTCTGTGCAGCTTTCGCCCCCTCCTCATAATCGCAGTTGTGGACGAGGACGGGGGTTTCGCCAGCTGTCACATAGTAGGTGTGGAGGGTGCCGATCGTGAGGTCGTACGTCGTGGTGTTCGCGTGGTACAGCCGGACGCCCGTGACCTCGGCCGTGCTGGTCGGTGTCTGGAGGATGTCGCCGGGGTTGAGGTCTTTGGCCTCGACGAAGGCGGACTGGGTCTTGTCGTAGAAGGGGTGGTGGAAGGTCGTCTGGAGATGCGCGTCCTGCGTGGCCGCTTCGGACGCGGTGCTGACCGCCGCCATCGGCTGCGTCGCCGGCGCCTTGCCGTCACCGTGGCCGTGACCGCCCGACAGTGCGCCCAGCACAGCCGCCGACGCCGCCAGGCCGAACGCCGCCTTGCGCGCGACCTTCTTGCCGAGTGATTTCACCCCGGTCTTCGCGCCGGACTTCTCAGCAGCCTTCTCTGCGGACTTGCCCGCCGCCCCCTTCACCGTCACGTCCACGAAGTCGTGGTCCGTGTGCGTCACGATGACGGCAGTCACCTTGTGGGCCTGCGTACCTGTCACGCCCGGCACCGAGTTGGTGATCTTCTCGCCCACCCGGACCTGGTCGATGGCCTTGGTCGTCCCGTCGGCCATCAGGACAGGCGTCGAGCCGGTGAAGCTGTGGCAGGTCGGACCGGACTCGTCCGAATGGGAGTGAGACTTCGACCCCGCCCCCTCAGAATCCGCCCGGGAAGTCGCCGCCTCCGTCGCGTCCGTCGCCGCTGTTTCCTCGGCTTCCGTCGCGCCCTTGCCGAAGAGGCCGCCGACGACCTTCATCGCCTTCGGGGCCGCCTTCGCCAGCAGCTTGCCGCCGATCTTGCCGAGGGCGCCGCCCAGCGCGCCGGCGATCGCACCCGTCACCGCAGCGCCCGCGAACGCGCCCGCGCCGCAGTCGTCGCCGCCGTTCTCCGCGCACGCGAAGCCCTGCTCCACCAGGGAGCCGACCGCGCCCGCCGCCGCAGCGCAGCCGATCGAACCGACACCGGCCGTCAACGCCTCGCAGCCCGCGAAGACCGCCGTCGAGACCACGAACGAGGTGATCGCCGCCGCGTGGTGCTTGGCGTACGTGACGGTGGCCTTCGCCGCCTTCACCGTGGCGTGGTACGCCGTCCTCGCCGCGTGGGCGACCGCGTGCGCCGCCTTCTTCACGGCGTGCGTGACCTTCTTCGCCGCCTTCTTGACGGTGTGGACGACCCGGTGCACCACCCGCGACGCCTTGTGGTACGCGGTATGCACCGCATGCACCACCCGGTGATACGCGCGTCTCACCTTCCGTGCCGTGTAGTGGTAGACGCGCCGCACCACCCGCACCGTCGCGTGGTACACGTCCCGCACGTGGTGGACCACCCGGTGGGCCGCGTGCTTCACGGCGTGGACGACCTTGCGGGCCGCGTGCTTGACCGCGTGGTAGACCTTGTGCGCCGCGTGCTTCACCGCGTGGCTGACCTTGTGCGCGGTCTTCTTCGCACCGCACACCACGTCGTACCAGGAGCAGTTGCCCGACTCGTCCGTGCCCGCCATCGGGTTGTCGTCGACGTACGCGAACGGGTTCGCCGACACCGAGTTCGGGACCGGGTTCAGCGAGACGCTGTCCTTGTTGAGGAACACGCCCGTGTCCGGGTTGTACCAACGGGACGCCGTGCCCACGTCACCCGTGCCGGGCTCCGTCCAGCCGGACTGGAAGCCCAGGTGACCGACGACCGTGTCCGTCGGGGAGACCACCTTGCCCAGCGGGTCGTACGACGCCGAGCCGGTCAGGGTCGTCGCACCCGAGGTGAAGGAGCCGACCACGTCGTTGTGCTGGTCGGTGAGGGCCAGGACCGCCGAACCGCCGGTGTCCTTGACGCCCACCAGGCCGCCGCCTGGATCGTAGGTGTAGGTGTCGTCGCCGTCGGAGGCGACGGTGTTGCCCGCGCCCGAGTAGGAGAAGGTGCGGGTCGCGCCCGTCGACGTGACGCGGTCCGTGATGTTGCGGCCCGTCGCGTCCAGCGTGTAGGACTGCTCGCCCGCGACGATCTGCCCGCCGAACGCGTCCGTCTTGTACGCGACCGTGCCGCCCGCCGTCGACGACTCCTGCGTCATCGTGCCGCGCGCCGAGTAGGAGTAGGTGTGCGTGCCGTCCGAGGTGAGTTCGTCGCGCTCGTCGTAGGTGTAGACGTCGGCGCCGTTGCGGATGCGGTTGCCCGACGCGTCGTACGCGTACGAGGTGGCGGTGGACCCGTTGTTCCAGGACGTCAGGCGGTTCGCCCAGTCGTAGCCGTAGGTGTTCGACGACGCGCCCGAGACGCCCGTCGTCGTCTTCGACGTCAGGTTGCCGTTCTCGTCGTAGCCGTAGGCGAAGCTCGCCATCGTCGAGGCGCCCTGGACGAGGACGTCGTTGGTCAGCTGGTGGGCGCTGTTGTAGGTGAAGGTGCGGGTCTGCCCCGTCGAGCCGTACTTGACCGTCTTCAGGTCGTTCAGCTGGTCGTAGGTGTACGTCAGCTGGTTGCCCGTCGCCGGGTCGTTCAGGGAGGCCAGGCGGCCCGCCGTGTCGTAGCCGTACGTCGTCGTGCCGGCGACGTCGGTGCGGGAGGTGACGTTCGCGTCGTCGTTGTAGGCGAAGCTCGACGTGCCCGCCGAACCGGACGTCGTCAGCAGGTCGCCGCGGTCGTCGTAGGTGAACGCGTCGTGCGTGGCGGCCTGGTGGTCGGCGGCGCCGGTGATCCCGGCCTCGTCGGTGTCGGCCGACAGGACGCGGCCGTCGGCGTCGTAGGTGAAGCTGCGCCTCGCGGTCGCCGCGTCGGCGCCCGTGCCGGACATCGACTTCAGTTGGCCCACGTTGTCGTACGTCATCGACGTCGTCGTGCCGCCCGGGAGGGTGACGTTGGCCAGCTGCCCGTCCGCGTCGTAGGCGAACGTCGTCGTCGAGTCGGCGGCCGAGCTGTACTGGGCCGTGGTCGGCTCGGTGATCCTCTCCTGCTGGCCCCACGGGGTGTACGCGTAGCGCCAGGAGTTGCCGCGGCCGTCGGTGAAGCGGGTGCGGTTGCCGGCCGCGTCGTAGCCGAAGGTCGTGGTGATCGACGTCGAGGCGTCGACCGGCTGGATCTCCTGGGTGACCGTGCCGGCCGCGTCGTAGGTGAAGTGGCTGGTGTGGCCGCGGGCGTCGGTGGCGGCGGTCAGGTTGCCGACGCCGTCGTAGGCCTGCGAGGTGGACCAGAGCTGGACGTTGTTCGCGTCGTACGCGCGCGTGGTCGTCGGGTCGCCGGCGGCGTTGTAGTCGGTCTGGGTCCAGGTGTTGTCGGGCAGGATCGTCTTCTGCTGGTTGCCCTCGAAGTCGTAGGTGTAGCGGGTGGTGTTGCCCGCGCCGTCGGTGACCGAGGTGACGTCACCGACCCGGTTGTAGCCGTAGGAGGACTTCACACCGCCCGGCGAGGTGGTCGAGGAGGCGTGCGCCCCGTAGGGGTTGCCGGTGGTGACCGCGTAGGACGTGGTGCTCGTGAGGGCCTTCGTCGACGGGTAGCGCTCCATCGTCGTCGAGGTGACCTGGCGGCCCAGGTAGTCGTACGTCGCCTGGGCCTGGGCGCCCGCGCCGTCCGTCGCGGACAGCTGCTCGCCGTTCTTGTCGTACACGGCGTGCGTCTTGGCGCCGTCGGGGTCCGTGACCTGGGCGACGTCGCCCGTCTGGTCGTAGAGGTAGGAGGTCGTCCTCCCGCCGGGCGAGGTGACGGAGGTCTGGTTGCCCTCGCTGTCGTACGTCCACACGGTCGTGCCCGCGTTCGGGCTGGACGCGCCCGCCGGGGTGTACGAGGGGAGCGTCTCGGAGACCTTGTTGCCCTCGGCGTCGTAGACGGTCGTCGTGACCAGGCCGTTCGGGTCCTGCTCCTCGACCGCCTCGCCGAAGGTGTTGAAACCGCTGGTGGTGACCGGGCGGACGGTGGACGCGGTGGTGCCGTCGGGCTCCGCCTGGACGGCCGGCGCGGTGGTGACCGCGAGGTTGCCGGCCTCGTCGTAGGCGTAGTCGGTGGTGTGCTGCTCGGCGTCCGTCATGGACGTCGGCAGGCCGCGCTGGTCGTAGGTGTACTTGGTGGTCTGGGCGTCGGAGGAGCCGACGGTGCCGCCGCTGCGCCCCTTGCCGTAGAGGGAGGTCACGTCGGTCGCGGCGAGCGCCCGCTGGTAGACCTGTACGTCGGTGACCTCGCCGTTGACGACGTCGGAGGTCGTGCCGCCGGCCGTCTTGGCCCCTCCGACGGACAGCGGTCCTGTGCCGGTCCACGGCGAGGGGTCGGTGGCGGAGCCCGCCTGGGCGCCGTTGACGTACAGCTTCATCGAGCCGTTGCTGGAGTCGAAGACACCGACCAGGTGGGTCCAGGTGTTCAGCGGCGCGGCCGTGGACGCGGTGGCGTCGTAGTACGCGGACGGGGAGGCCACGTCGGCGTTGGCCGCGTGGAAGCGGAAGGCGTTGTCGGTCTTGGAGTACTGCAGGTAGAAGGAGGACCGGTTGGCGCCGCCCTGGGCGACGAAGGTGCGGAAGGTGGAGGCGTCGGCGAGGTTCACCCACGCCGAGACGGTGTACGAGGCCGTGGTGTCCAGGACCGGGCTGTTGGTGGCGATGACGTCACCCGTGCCGGTCGTCGTGCCCGCGAACTTGGCCGCGTCGTCCGCCCAGGTGACCCCGGGGCCCGCGGTGGCCGTGTTGCCGGTGCCGGAGGCGTCCGTCACCGAGCGGCCGGTGGTCTGGTTCAGCTTCCACCAGGCGGCCGGGTGTCCGGAGGCGTCCCCGTACAGCGTCTCGGCGAGCAGGTTGCCCATGTCGTCGTAGGTGTTGGTGGTGGTGCGGTCGTAGCCGGAGGAGTCGTGGTCGTTCTCGGAGGCGACCTGGTCGTCCGGGGTGTACGACACCGTGGTCACGCGGTCCACGCCGGTCGGGTCCAGCTCGGTGGACGTGGTCCGGGAGGCCGCGTCGACGGTGTACTTGGTGACCGTCTCGCCGTTGTCGGTGGTCGACTGGGTGAGGTTGCCGGCCGCGTCGTAGACGTCCGACTCCAGCGTGTAGGTGCTGTCGCCGTCGGCGCTGGTGCGCTTCACGGTCGAGGTCAGACCGTCGTCGGTGTAGGTGTACGCGGTGGTGTTGCCCATCGCGTCGGTGATGGAGGCGAGCCGTCCGGCGGGGTCGTAGGCCCGGGAGGACTCGGTGAGGAGCGCCGCCGGCTGCGGGTTCACCGGGTCGCCCGTGTACATCAGGCCCTGCGTCAGCAGATCGCCGTTGTCGTTGTAGGTGTACCGGGTCTCGGTGCCGGCGGTCGTCACCTCCTTGGTCTTGTTGCCGGAGGTGTCGTACGTGTACGTCGTCGTGTTGCCGTTGTCCGCGCCCTCGGCCGCGTTGGCGTCGGACTCGGTCAGGACCCGGTCGTAGGCGTCGTAGGTCCAGTTCTGGGTGCGGGAGTGGTCGCCGCCGCTCGCGTCGGCCACCGTCTGCGAGGTGACGTTGCCGTCGTCGTCGTACACGGAGGTGGTGACGCCGGCGTGGGTGGCGCCTGTGACACGGTCCGTGAGCTGCGGGTCGTGCTCCTCGAGCACCTGACCCGCGGTGTCGTACCTGTACGACGTCACCAGGCCGGCCGGGTAGGTGTCGGAGACGACCTTCTCGGTGAGGACCTGGCCGAGACCGTCGTAGGTGTAGGAGGTGGCGAGCCCGACGGCGTCCGTCGTGCCGGCCACGTCACCGTTCTTGAGGTACGACACCTGGTTCACGGCGCCGCCCGGCGAGACGGTCTTCACCGGCAGGCCCTTGGGGACCACCCCGCCGTCGGCGGACGGGTAGGCGCCGGTGCCGTCGCTGTAGACGGTGGTCGTGGAGCGCCCGGCCGGGAAGCCGGGGACGGCCGGGCCGGTGATCGCGGTCTGGTTGCCCGCCGTGTCGTAGGTGAACGAGGTGAGGTACGTGTTGTCGGTGGCCGAGGCCGACCGGCCGTCGCGTTCGGTCAGCAGCTGGTCGTTGCGCGGGTCGGCGGTGGTCAGCTGGGCCGTCGTGTCGTCGGGGTAGTACGTGTAGTACTCGGTGTTGCACTTGTTGGCGGCCTGGTCCTGGCAGGACGTCGACGAGACCACGTTGCCGCGCACATCGTGACCGGTGATGACCACGGCACCGTTCGGGTCGGTCACGGTGTGCTCGAAACCGGCCGAGTCGTAGCCGAAGCTGGTCTTGTTGCCGAGGCCGTCGATCTCCGTGAGGGCACGGTTGCCGTTGGTGACGTCGTACGTGTACTTCAGGGCCGCGCTGGTCGGGGAGGTGACGGTCACCGTCTCGACCGGAAGGAGACCGGTGGAGTTCTGCGCGGCCTCGTAACTCTGCGCCACGTCCGCGGCCGAGAGCTGCGAGCGGAAGAGGGCGACCTCGGCGACGGAGCCCTGGAAGCGGGTCGCGTAACCGGTGTTGGAGGTGGAACTGGTGTGCGCCTCGTCCGGCCAGTTGCCGCCGGCGAAGCCCGCGCCGACGTAGGTGTACGGCTGTCCGGTCATCGCGGCGGTGCCGGTCTGGGTGCCGACGAGGGCGCCGTCGAGATAGAGGGACTGGCTGGTGGCGCCGGTGGAGAGGACCACCTGGTGCCACTTGCCGTCGGTGACCGCGGCGGCGGAGACGAGCGGTTTGGTGGAACCGCCGGAGAAATAGAACTCGCCGTGCAGTTTTCCGCTGCTGCCCACGTAGAGGACGGGCGTGTAGCTGGTCGTCGTGGTGCCCGCGCTCAGCGGATCCTTGGACGCGCCGAGGAGGACACCGTTCGCGGTGGTCGTCTTGAACCACATGCTCGTGGACTCCGCGCCCGAGCCGGGCAGCGAGCCGCTCGGCAGGGTCAGCGAGGAGGTGGTGCCGTCGAAGGCGGCGGCCTTCTGGTCGCTGAAGGGGCCGGCCGAGCCGAGGGTGACCGCACTGTAGGCGCCGTTGCCGCCGCGCACCTGGTCGACGGCCGTGGTCGCGCCGGCGGCCTCGCCGAGCCGGAAGTACTCGCTCGGGGCGGCGCCGAGGACCGCGCCCCGGTAGGTGTCGCTGGATCCGCTGACGGTGGGGGCGCCCAGCACCCAGGTTCCGCCGTTCTCGTCCGTCATCTGCGACAGCACGGTGGAGTTGGTGTCGTACGTCATCGCGGCGTAGGTCTTGCCGGACGGCCGCTTGATCGAGGTCAGCAGGGACTCGCTGTGCGTGCCGTAGGTGTAGAGGGCGTTGACGTCGGCGGCGACCAGAGGACGGCTGTACCAGCCGACGTCGGCGATGGAGCCGTTGAACCAGGTGGCGTGGCCGTCGTCGTCGGTGTACGACGGGTGGTCGGGCCAGCTGCCGCCGAGGAAGCCGGTGCCGAGGTAGTTGAAGGACTGGTTCTTGCCGAACGCGGTCGCGCTCTTGATGGAGATGGTGCCGGTGCGCGAGCCGACCTTGGCGTTGTCCAGATAGAGGCTCTGGGAGTTGCCGGCCGCGGACAGCACGACGTGGTGCCACCTGCCGTCGGCGACCGAGGCCGACGACACGATCGGGTTGATGCCGCCGCTGTACCAGAACTCGGCGTTCAGCTTGCCGTCGCTGCCGACGTAGATGGACGGCGTGTAGAAGCCGGAGGCCTGCCCGGAACCGATCGGCTGGGAAGCGTAGGAGTAGAGGACACCGGGGCCGGCCGACGTCTTGAACCAGAGCGACAGCGCACCGGAGTCGGTGTCGTTGCCGAGGTTCTTCGGGAGCGAGACGTCGGAGTTCGTCCCGTTGAACGTGGCCGCCTTCGAGGAGGAGCCGGTCAGCGGACCGGTGCTCTGCCCGACGCTGACGTTCTCGTACGTCGCGTTCGTGGTGCCCTCGTTGGCGAGGACGGCGTCCTTGGCGCTGGTGCCGGAGGTCTCCGACAGCGGCCAGAAGGTGTGCGGGTCGAGGTCGAGCGCCGCGTTCTGGTAGCCGGTGCCGGTGGTGTAGCCGTACACCGTGCACTTCGTCGTCGACAGCGGCGAGCACACCTTGGTGAGCTGGTCGCCGGTGTAGCCGTAGTTCCACGTCTGGACGGTGTTCGCGTCGCCGGCCGTGACCGCGTCGGTGACGACGGTCGCGACGTGCGCGGCCAGCGCGCCGGCCGGCGTGGACCAGGTGAGGCCGAGCGAACGGCCGGAGACCGCCGACGTCATCTTGGTGATGTGGCCACTGGACCAGGTGAGGTTGAGGGCACGGCCGTTGGCGTCGGTGACGGAGGTCAGACCGTAGGCGCCCGAGCCCAGGGACTGGGTGAAGGTGTAGAGGGTGTCGTCCTTGTCGGTGAGCGTGTAACCGCCGGTCACCGTCTTGAAGGTGGCGAAGCGTCCGTTGCCGGGCGTGAAGGTGCCGTCGCTGTTCTTGCCGTAACCCGCCTGGGAGCCGTCGGGGTAGGTGACCTGGACGCTCGCCACCGCGCCGGACGCGGTGTACTGCTCGGTCGCCTTCGCGTCGAGGATGGACGACCAGCCCGCGCCGAACGCGCCCGTCCAGCGCGGGTCGCGGGAGTTGTAGTCGCGGTCGATGTCCAGGGACGGGCCGACGGTCGAGATCGAGGCGTCGGTGTCGGAGGTGGTGTAGTTGCCGATCGACGCGTCGAAGCCGTGGTCGCTGCTGTTCTGCGACAGACCGGAGGTGATGACGGTCTCCGGGACCTGGACGGATATCTCGTAGGGGTCGGCCGGTGAGTAGAGGTTGGTGGCCGAGTCGTAGGCCTGGACAGTCCAGGAGTACGACTTGCCCCAGGCGAGCTTGGCGGCGGGGACGGTCCAGTCGCCGGTGGAGACCAGCCCCGAGTCGGCGACCTTGGTGCCGGCCGCGTCGTAGACCCGGAACAGGTACTGGTTGTTGCTGCCGGAGCTGGAGTTGGCGCCGCCGGCCCAGGCCGTGAACTCGGGAGTGGTGGTGCCGACGACCGCGTTGTCCGCCGGGAACTGCTCGTAGAGCTGCGGGGCGGTGTTGCCGGTGTACGTGACCACGATCTTGGGACCCTTGGCCGGGTCGTTGAAGGAGCCGAACTGCTTCCAGTGCAGGGCGTCCGAGGTGGACGCGTAGATCCCGAGACCGTGGTCGGCGGTGGTGCCGCTGAGCCAGCCCTGGATCGCGGAGGTGGACAGCGAGACGGTCACCGTGTCGCCCACGCTCCGGTCGGCGATCTTGTTGGCACAGGCGTTGGGGACGGTCGGCGTGGCGTTGCCGATCGAGGCGCCCATGGACGGGCCCGGGTAGCTGGTCACGCCCTCGGGGGTCCAGGCGCTGGTGACGAGCGCGACGTCGAAACGTTCCGGCGTGCAGGTGGCGGCCCAGGTGTCGAACAGCTGCAGGCTCGCGGCGGTGACGGTGGCGCCGCTGCCGTCCCAGGCGGTGTCCCAGTGGTTGACGAAGCTGTTCGCGGAGTGGGCGCCGGCGTCGTAGGAGCCGACCTTGATGGTCTGCTCGTAGGAGTGGTCGATGTTGTTGCCGGTGCCGGACTCGGCGTAGGTGGTGGTCCAGCCGTCCGTGACGACGGGGTCGACGGTGACGGGGAAGACCCGGTCGCCGCTGTGCAGCCAGGCGCTGTCGAGGGTGACCCGGAGTGTGTAGCCGTCACCGTTCTTCACCAGCTCGGTGGTGACGGCGTGGGTGGTGGCCGGGTCGCCGGAGCGCGGGTCCACCTTGGAGTCGTAGGCGTACGACGGAGGGATGCGCTCGACGGTCTTGCCGGCGGAGTCCCGCAGGTCGATCCAGCCGTTGGGGGTGCTCTGGACCGGCGTGAGGCCCTGGAGGGTGAGGGGGAAGGTCCAGCTGTTGGCCACGTCGGCGGAGTCGAGGACGACGGACTCCTTCACGCCGGTGGCGGTCGGCGCGAGCTTCAGGTCGGTTCCGGGGAGAATCTGGTCGTACGAGACGGTCGAACCGTCGGCGTCGGCCTTGACCGGGGCCGCGCCCTCGAGGCCGTAGGCGATGCGGTGCTTCGTGTCGGTGGCGAGGGAGGTCAGCGCGGGGTCGGTGGCCTTTGCGGCGAAGTCGACGTCGACGGAGTTGGCCGCCTCGTGCCAGCGGCCGTCCGGTCCGGCCCGCACGTCCACGTCGATGGGAGCCCATGTGCCTTCGCCGACCTGGTAGTTGACGGGGTTCGGGGAGATCTGGCGGGTGACGGAGCCGTCGGCGTTGTCGTAGACACTCTCGGTGCGGGTGGACTTGGCGGCGTTGCGCTTGCTGGTCTTGGCGTCGAAGCCGGCGGCGCCGGCGCTCCGGCCCGCCTTCGTGGCCGGCTTGTGCGCCTGGTAGGGCGGGAGTTCGCCCTTGCCCTTGCCGGGGACGTGGCCCGCGCCGCGGTGGGCGGCGGTCGCGGCGGCGCCGACCTGGTGGCGGTGGCCGGCCGCGGTGCCGGACTGCTGGTGCGGCACCTTGCCGAACTGCGGGTCCGTGAACCAGGACGCGAGGGAGGCCAGGCTCATGCCCGGCAGCTCGATGCTGCCGAACTCCCGTCCCTCCGCGACAGCCTGATCGGTCGTCAGCATGAGTACGAGAGTGGTGAGCAGCAGCGCGGCGAATCCGCGCAGGGTTCTGCGGGAACGAAACGCTCCGCTCGTACGTCTACCAGTGCGGAGTCGGGGCGTACTGCGCTTGCGGGACGCACGGCGGGCGCGGGACGCATGGCGCGAACGCGGGTTCAGCGGCCGGGAAGGCAGCACGGCAGGACTCCAACACATCGGAAAACGACACAGAAGCCCGCCGATCCTGCCCGCTGTGGATCATGTGTGAACAGCTTCACGGTGAGGTCTTGCACGCGCCTTGACCAGTCGTTACAGAAACTGACCGATTGGCTGTCGCACATCCGTTAACGACCACTACGGTTCTTTGCCGACCCATCGAGCGGGCCAGACCGAAACTTCACCCTCGGGGTGATCTCATGGATGGATCTCGACGTGCCCCCGCAGCCACGGATCGTGCGGCGTCCCGTCCTGCCGCACCCGGTGCGCGTCTCCTCGACCGTCGCGAACTCCGTCCGCAAGTCGGGCAGTCCCGGACCGGGCCTCGGGCCAGGGAGCGGTTCACGCAGCCGGGCGATCAGCCCGCGCGGAGCGTACGCGTCAGACAGCCCGAAGCTCGATCGCGTTATCCCAGGTCACTGCAGCCCCATCAGTCCTCGCACTGCTTCAGCATCATCGCCTTGTCCGCCGTGGTAACCGGGAGGTCGTACTTCAACGACACCTGAGCAAAGCGCACCACGTAGGAGCAACGGATCTGCTTGTTCGGGGGCAGCCAGGTCGCGGGCCCCGAGTCGCTCTTCGCGCCATTGGTCGGTCCGTCCACCGGGATCAGGTTGAGCGGGTCATTGGCGATATCCTCACGCTTGCCCTTCGTCCAGCGCGAGGCACCCATCTGCCAGTCGTACGACAACGGCATGACGTGGTCTATCTGGACTGTCGTCGCGCGGGACTTGGCCCACTCGATCGTCTTCCCGGTGTACGGATCGTGCAGCGTCATGGTGGTGACGATGCAGTCAGAGCCAGCCCGGAAGCGGACACTCTCGCCATCGCGTTTCAAGAGATCGTTTCGCGAGTCACACCCGTTGCGGGCGAAGGGAATGCCGCCCGGAGCCGAATCCATCCACGCGTAGCCGAACTTGTCCCGCTCGTACCCCGTCTTGGGGCCGCGCCCCTTCGTCGCCACCTTCTCGATCAACGACCGCGCCTTGGCTTCGTCCGCGGTGGAGGTGATCGCCGCCAGCCCTGGCTTCGTGCCGTCCGGATTGTCCAGCGGGTTCACAGCCCGACCGTTGCCGACGGCCGAAGCGGCAGAGCCGGAAGGTCCGCTGTGCGCAGGTGGAGCAATGTCCTTGCAGCCGGTGGCCACAAATCCGGCGGCCACCACTACGGCGGATGCCATGAGGACACGCCGTCCTCCATTGCTGTGCCTCATGTGCCTCTCAGTAGGCATACCGCACCACCCCCTGGATGAGCTGCGAAAAGTCCGCGATGGCGCCGCGAAGCATAGAGATAACGCGGGTGTCGCAGGAGTTGGAGTCGGTGTCCGCCCAGGCGGAGCCGAACTTCTCCCGTTCGTAACCGGTCTTGGGCGCACGGCCCTTCACGGGGAGCGTCTTCGCGGCCGCGAGAGCCGCTCCGCCGCCCGCCGCCGCCCCGCCTCCGGCCTCCCCGGTACCGGCGCCCGCTCCGGCTCCGGGGCCGGCGGTCGGATCGGTGCACCCGGACGCCGTCACGGCACACATCAGCACGACGGCGACCGTCGCCCCGCCCCTCAGACGCTTCACGCGCCCCTCCCCTTGCTGCCCGCTGCCACCCCGCTACAGGGCGGATTCCCCTGGCGGGGCCTCGCACACACGGTAGCGAGGGGCGTATGGAGGCAGCAGGGCGGGCCGGGCGTCACGGGCTCCGGTGGGCATTCGGCGCATCCCGGGAATATCGTCGATGGAGTCACCTGAGATTAGGAGCGCTGGATGGGCATCTTCGACAGGTTCAAGAGCAACAAGGCGGTCCAGGGCAAGGCCAGGGACATGTCCGACGCCGCCGAACGGACGGTCAACGAGAAGACCGGCGACAGGTACGAGTCCCAGGTCGACAGCGGGCAGCAGCAGGTGCACAAGCGGCTCGGCATGGACGACGAGGACCGGCCCGAACAGCCGTAGCCCCTCCCCACCGCCGTAGCCCCTCCCCGTCCCACGAAAGCCGCGCCTGTCGCCCGACCCGACCGGGCCCGGCACGCGAAACCGCCTCGGGGGAGATCGCTCCCCCGAGGCGGCTTCGCCGCGCGCGGTAGCGCACGACGCAGTCCGTCGTGGCGGCCACGGCGGCCCCCTGCGCCCTGCGC
>NZ_JBHVYK010000083.1:0-35445 GCF_042880855.1 Streptomyces sp. NPDC058291 | reverse complement strand
GCGCCGAGCCGCGCACTGCCGCCGCTTCAGGTCGGCCGCAGACAGGTGAGATCAGGTGAGATCAGGTGAGGGGCGGGCCGGGCTCCGGGCTGGGAACCGGCTCCGGCCCCGGCGGGATCGGGGACGGCGACGGGTCCGGGGCCGGCACGGGCTGCGGCGGCGTCGGTCCCGGCCCGGGCGGCTGAGGGCCGGGCGGCTGCGGCTCGGGCGTGGGCGCCGGTCCGGGGAACGGGTCCGGCGGAACCGGGTCCGGACCGGGCGTCGGTCCGGGCGGGACGGGGGCGGGGTACGGGTCGGTCATCGTGTCCTCCGGCCGCTTGCGGGGCTTGGCTCTGAACTACTCCCCCGCCTACCCGAGGCCGCCTCGGGCACTCACCCGGACGGCCCGACCGGCATCACCCGTCACCCGTCTCCCGTCAGCTGTCACCCGTCTCCCGTCAGCTGTCTCCCGTCAGCTGTCACCCGCAAGCCGTCGGACGGACGTCAGAACCGGCCCGGGTGCGCCCGCAGCCAGTCCTTGGCGGCGCTCAGCAGCGCGGGATCCGCGGCCGGGGCCTCGTCGGGGTGGCGCTCGGCCCACTTCACGACGTACGGGCACAGCGGCGCCACCGGCACGCCCTCACGCGCGGAGACGGCGTACAGCTCGCGCGCCAGCGAGCCCGCGATGCCCTTGCCCTCGTGAGCCGGCTCGACGACGGTGTGCACCGGGACCAGCGCGGACGCGGGCGACTCCAGCACGAAGTACTCGATGCGGCCCACGACTTCACCGCCGTCGCCCAGGGCTTCGAAGCGGCCCGCCGCCCGGTCGTCGCGAATCTCGATGTCGCTCATGGGCACTCCCGTTCGATGGGTGCGGAGGGGACGCGGGCTGCGTCGGTCAGACCGAGACCGCGTGCGGGCTGCGCTCCTGGTCGGAGCCCGGCACCGGCGCCGAAGGGTCGGCCCCCAGGGCCACGATCCGGTTGTCACGGTCCACGTGCACGACCCGCGGCTCCAGCGCCCGCGCCTCGGCGTCGCTCACCTGAGCGTAACTGATGATGATCACGAGATCGCCGGGGTGCACGAGATGGGCGGCGGCCCCGTTGATGCCGACGACGCCGGAACCGCGCTCCCCCTCGATGACGTACGTCTCCAGCCGCGCCCCGTTGTCGATGTCGACGATGTGCACGAGCTCGCCGGGCAGCAGGTCGGCGGCGTCCAACAGGTCGGCGTCGATGGTCACCGATCCCACATAGTGCAGGTCGGCCTGGGTGACGGTGGCACGGTGGATCTTGGACTTGAACATGGTGCGCAGCATTCAGCACTCCTGGAGGACGGCTCCCTGCCTGCTCGTGCAGGTCAAGGGCGGCGTTCACTGTACACCGGCACGCGTTCGACTCGAAGATTGTGAGGAACATCGATTCACCCGGGCAAGAAACCTCCTTGCCTGCGCTTCCGCGCGAACCAGGCTGTTGCCGTCGCCGACCGAGCGCCTGCTCGAACACCCGTCTCGGAATGTTCGGGGACTGGTGCTGACCACATGCCGACGTACCTGACGATGTGTCAGGTACGCACGTCGTCGAGCATGAAGTTGTCCTCGGCGTCGACCTGGAAATCGTTCAACGCACCCCCGCGTTCCAGGGCTTGATCCCGGTCCCAAAACGTCGATCGGTCGAGCGGACCCCGACCAGCAGGGCGACCGGGCCGGCCACCGAGCCCCGTGACGCAAGCACCTCACCGTTGCTGGACAGCCGGGGTACGTCCGGAACTGGTCGATGGGGGACGCACGCCATGGCGCAACAGCCCTGCCCACAGGCGGGCCCGGCCGGCCCGGTCCAGGGCCTCGTGGGCGGCCAGCAGGCCGCTGGTGACCGCGCCGAGGAAGCCGCCGGCCAGGCAGTCCTGGCCCGAGAGGTACAGGCCCTTGACCTCCGTTCGTGGGCGCAGCCAGTCCGCCAGGCCGGGGCGGTGGCCGTCGCCGAAGCCGGCCACGTCCTTGGCCAGCCCGTACAAGCTGCCGCCGGGCCAGCCGGCGAAGTGCTCGGCCGTCAGCGGGGTGCCGAGCTCGTGGTAGGCCACCCGGCCTGTGGTGCGGGGCAGCTGACGGTGGAGTTGGCCGAGCAGTTGTGCGGTGAGCTCGGCTTTCAGGGCCAGGTAGGCGGGGTCCCGGTGTCGCCGTCGTGAACCGTGGAACGGCTCGAACAGCTCTGGCCGTACGTAGGTCAGGATCTCTCCTGTCGACCGGCCGGGGTGGCGCGTGGTCCAGGTCGGGTCCTTGGCGCAGGAGAACGAGAAGAAGTAGCCGCTGGTCCGCCCGCCTGTGCCGTCGAAGAGGGCGTCGCAGTCCTCGTCGGTCACCATCAGGTTGTGCCGCGGCAGCCCGAGTTCCGCGGGGTCGCCGTCCAGTCCGAGGAAGAGCACCACGAACGGGAAGCCGCGCCGCATGCCGTCCAGCCGGTCTGCGCTGCCGTCGGGCTGGCGGGGCAGCAAGGTGCGGTACGTGTTCTGGGCGCCTGCCGCGCTCACCACCACCGGAGCCCGCACGCGGGTGCCGTTCGCCAGCACCACGCCCGTCGCGCGCGATCCGTCCAGCTCGATCCGGGCCACCGGCGCCCGCACGAAGACCTCGCCGCCGGCGGCGCGGATCGGTTCGAGCATCGTGCGTGCGATCGCGGCACTGCCGCCCACCGGGTACCAGGCGCCGGTCCGGAAGTGCTCGAACAGCACCGCGAGAAGGAAGAACGGCAGCCTTGCCGTGGAGTCGGCCAGCAGCAGCGCGCTCGGGGTGAGCACGGCCTGCCGCAGCCCCTCATCTCGAACCAGTCCTTCCACCACCTCCCGGGCCGGCCGCAGCGCCTGGGGCGGCACGGCCGTCGCCCGCAGGACCCGCGCCAGCCGCCGCACCACCGGGCCTGTCAGCCGCCCCAGTGCGAGCGTGGGCAGGACCGCCCGGCACCGCCCGATCAGCCCGAACAGCGCCTCGACGCCCGCTTGTTCGGCCGGGAAGCGCGCGATCAGAGCGGCCTGGTAGGCCGAGAAGCCGACCGGCGCCTCGTACACCTGCCCCGCCAGGCGGTACTCGTCGTACGGGTCCCCCAGCGGGGCCCATTGCAGCGTGCCGCCGGTCAGATAGTCCGAGAGCACGCGGACCGGCTCTCGCTCCGCCAGCTGTCCCACATAGTGGATGCCGACGTCCCACTCCCAGCCGCGCCGCCGGTAGGCGTGGGTGTAGCCGCCCGCGGTGTAGTGCTGCTCGAACACCGCCACCCGCCGGCCCTGGCGCGCCAGGCATACCGCGGTGGTCAGCCCGCCGGCCCCGGACCCGACCACCACCGCGTCGTACTCGTCCGTCACCCCGCCCGCCGTCAACGGCCGGCCCACCAACACGCGACCCGTCACATCCACCACCTTCGCCTCAGTCGTACAGGCCCCGGGAAAAACGAGCTGTTCGCCTCCCGGTCACGGGCCGCATCGCAGCCGGCGACGACCCGCGGCCGGCCCAGGGGACCGAAGCGGCAGAGAAGGTCGGGAGCGTCGGCCAGTCCTGTTACGAGCAGATCGTTGCTGAGCTGCGGGATGTGGTCGAACAGCCCTTCGCAGCCTCGCGAGCGCCCCGTGCTCATTCCCGAGCGGGGCCCCTGGTCGCTCGGGACATCAGGGTGCGGTAGCAGACCTTCCCGGTGGGGCCGAGGGGCATCTCGTTCAGGACCAGGAGACGTTCGGGGTGTTTCCGGCGGGCCAGGCCACGGTCCCCCAAGTGGGCCGTGAGGTCGGACAGCGTGGGAGCGGGTGTGCCCGGGACCGGGCGGATGCAGGCGCACAGTCGTTCCCCCAGGTCCGGGTCGGGAACCGGGACGCAGATCGCCTCGGCCACCGCTGGATGGGTGTCCAGTTCGCGTTCGACCTCGGCGAGGCTGATGTTGAGACCGCCGCGCACGGCGATGCGTTTGAGCCGGCCCAGGACGTGCAGCCTTCCGTGCTCGTCCAGCCGGCCGAGGTCGCCCGTGCGCACCCAGCCGTCGGGGGTGCGGTAACGGGCGTCCAGCTGGGGCGCGTTGACGTAGCACGAGGGGGTCATGGGGCCCAGGGCCTCGATCTGACCGGTCCGCCCGGCGGGTTGCGGCGTGCCGTCGGGTCCGGTGATCCGGATGCGGGCCACCGCGGGGTCCGGGGTGCCCACGCTGTCGCCCGGCGGGTGGCTTTCCCCCGCCGTGTGGCAGTTCACCCCGTCCGAGGAACCGTAGACGGTGACCACTGGTCGGCCGAACCGTTCGCGGCATGCCTGGGCGGTGGCCGCCGGCAGGGTCGCGCCGCTGGAGACGACGGCACGCAACGACGATGTGTCCTCGTCCGGCCGCGCCGGGAGGTCGGCGATGCGCCGGAGCATGGTGGGCACCGCGAAGAGATGGGTCGGACGGTGCTCTGCGACCATCCGCAGCGCTCCGGCCGGGTCGAAGGCCGACCCCACGATGAGGGTGCCGCCGAGGGCGGCGAGGGTGACCGGTGTGCCCAGGGAACCGAAGGAGGAGGCCAGCGGGACGAGGACCAGGTGGCGGGGCGGCACCGTGGTGTCGGCGTGCAGACTCCGGACGTACCGCGCACGACCGCCGGCCAGGGCGTGATGGCTGTAGGCGACCATCTTCGGCTCGGCTTCGGAACCGGACGACACCAGGATGCGGGCGGGGCCGTACGGGTCGGCCGGCCGTGGCCGCCAGGGACGCCGGGCCGGGGTCGGCGGGGAGTGCAGCCCGTGGGTCCGTCCGTCGCCCGGGCCGGGGGCGAACACGGTGCGCAGGTGCGGAAGATCCGCGACGGCCTGTGCCCGGCGGGCCGATGCCAGGACGGCGCCGCGGGCCCGCGAGCGGGCGAGCAGCGCCCGGACGTCCCGGTCGTCGCCGCCCGGGGGGATCGGGAGGGCCACCGAGCCGACCGCGTAGACGGCGAGTTCCGCGGCCACGGCGTCGCGTCCGTTGGGCAGCAGGAGCGCCACCACGTCCCCGTCTCCCAGGTCCGCCTGGGCGAACAGGGCGGCGATCCGGCGCACTTCGGCGTCCAGCGCCGCGTAGGAGAGCACTCCGGCGTCGTCCACCAGCGCCTGGCGGTCCGGGTGTTCGCGGACCTGAGCGGTGAACAGTGCGTAGAGGTCGGTGTCCGGGCACAGGCCCGCCGTCACCCAGGCACGTCGTTGGGCGCGGGGCACCAGATCCGGGAAGCGCACTCCGGCGCGTGAGGTCCACACCGGTTGCCCGTCCCGGCTCGCGGGTGGGGCGGTACGGTGGGGGGTCGCGGGGGCAACTGTCATGCGAACTCCCAGGGAGTGTACGGGCGTGCGTGTCCGGTGGCCGGGTCCGGTGGTGCGACGGCCGCCCGGTAGGCCGGGGCGCGGGCCAGAGCCGTCAGGTCGGTGAGTACGGGTGTCGCGGTCAGACCGGCCTCGGCCAGGCGTGCCGTCCACGCCTCGGTGGTGCGGCGGGCGAAGCGGGCCGCGAGGTCCTCGGCGGCCGTGGGGCCGGCGCGGTCCAGCAGGCGGAGCACCGCCTCGGGGCACGTCCGGGCCTCGGGACCGAGGCACAGATGGCCGTCGGCGGTGCGCAGCGGCCGGTCCAGTGCCGTCCAGCGGGCCCGGTGGGCGGGACGGGGGACGAGAGCGGCCGCGGAGACCAGGGAGGAGTCGACCCGGCTGCCCCGGCTGCCGGCCGCCTCCCGAGCAGCCAGCGCGGCCAGCACCCCCTGGGCGCACACCAGTCCGCCGAGCACGTCGGTGAGGGTCATCAGGGAGGGGGCCGGGGGCTGGTCGGCCGGCCGTACCGCCGCGGCGAGTCCGCTGTGCACCTGGGCGAGGTAGTCGGTGCCCAGGGGCGGCCGGTCGCCGAAGGCGTCCCCGAAGCCGGACGCCCAGGCGTACACCAGGGCGGGGTGGCCGGGCAGCAGGTCGGACGCGTCCAGGCCGAGCCCGGCGGCCTTCCCGGGGGCCCAGTTGTGCAGGAAGACGTCGGCCTCGGCGGCCAGCGCGCGGACCGTGTCCCGGCCCTGCCCGGTGGTGAGGTCGGCCTCGACCACCGGCTTGCCCGCGTTGAGAGCCGAGAACCGGGCCGAGCAGTCTCCCGCCAGCGGAGGGAGCCAGCGCATCGGGTCGCCGCCGGGCGGTTCGATCCGGACCACCTCGGCACCCAGCATCCGCAGGACGTGCCCGGCGAGCGGGCCCTGCACCCTGCGGGTGGACTCCACCACCCGCAGGCCCGTCAGCGGCAGGACGGCGCCGGAGACCGGGGCGGCCGGGCGTGGGCCGGGCACGGAGGTGTCCGGGTGTGCCCGGGCCTTGGGGACCGGTGCCGGTCCCGGAGTGAGGCGCCAGGGGGCGGGGCGGACGGCGGGGGCCGGGTCGGAGCCGACCGTGAGGAGACTGACTCCGGTGTGGTGGGCGGCGGCCCGCAGCTCCGCCAGCGTTCGGCGGCGGGCGGCCCGGCGCAGTTCGTCGGGCAGCGGGCAGAGGGCGGTGGCGAACCGCTGCTGGAAGGGCAGCCAGCCACGGCCGGCGAGCGCGGGGGCCACGCCGAGCCGGGCCCAGAACTCCCGCCACGCCAGGGGGTCGAGGGTCTCGACCTCCACGCGGGCGTCGTCGGCCGTATCCAGGGTCGCCAGACCGCCCGCCGACGGCGTGTCCGGTCCGGCCGTCGGCGCGTGCGGCGCACCCGGCTCGGGCGAACCGCAGTGGTCGCGGACCGTCTCGGCGGCGAGGTACTGGCCGACCGCCAGCAGCGCCCCCTGCGCCACCGAGGTACGCACCTCGCGCAGGTCCAGGCCGCGGGCCCGCGCGACGCGCAGAGCGGTGGCGCCCTGGGCGGCGAGCACCCCCGCCACCACCGAGGCGTAGTCGACGGCCAGCGGGAGCGGCCCGCCCGTCGCCCGGCCGTGGACCTCCATGAGACCGCAGGCGGCCTGCACGGCCCGCTCGTCCGGCAGGTCCGCGTCGACCGGCCCCGCCCAGTCGACGGTGTACCGCACCGTTTCCCGGCCTGGACCGCTCGTCTCCGGCAGGCCCGGCGCGGCGTGCCGCAGCAGCCGGCCGGCGATCGTGGCGGCGACGGCCGGCCGGGCCGTGGCGCGCAGGCGGGGTGTCACGGTCGCTCCCGGCCGGGTCGGCGGCCCTGCACCGAGTACAGGACGCTGGACGCGGCGCGGAAGGACGGGTCCCGCATCAGCCGTCCCACCCGGTCCAGGTCCTCCTGGGTCATGCCCTGTTCCGTCAGCCGGTTCCGGAGGTTGCGGGTGTGGTTCAACTGGAGTCCGAGGCCGGGTTCCTGGGCGTGCCGTACGCCGATGTGGAGGTGGACGTCGACGGCGGTCAGCCCCGCCGCCCGCAGGGCAGCCGGGACTTTCCGCCCCCAGTGCGGATCGCCGCCGGCGGCGCGCAGAGCGGCCGTCTTGGCCCGCAGGAACCGGACATAGAGCGCCTCCGCCTCCGCGTCCGGGGTCAGCAGCGGCGGCTCGTAGGAGGCGTCGATCTCGTCGATCTGCAGCAGACCGCCGGGCTTGAGAGCACGCACCAGCTTGTGCAGGACGGCGTCGCGGGTGGGCACGTGCTGCAGGACCAGGCGGGCCACCACCAGGTCGTAGGCCGCCTCCGGGAGCGGGTCGCGGGCCACGTCGAGGACGGCGACCTCCAGGCCCGGGGCGGGTGCCAGGTCGCGCGGGTCGAGGTCGGTGGCGAGCACCGAGCCGCCCGGTGCCACCCGGCCCGCCAGCCAGCGCGCGATGCTGCCGCCGCCCGCGCCGATCTCCAGGCAGTGCCAGCCCGGGCCGACACCGGCGGCGGCGAGGCGGGGCAGGGTCACCGGGTCGTAGGCGGCGGCCACGCAGCGGTGCTGGTCGCGGCTGTGCGCGGTGCCGTTGCCGAAGACCGCCTGGGTGCCCTCCCGGGTGGGAGCGGGTCGGGACACGGTGTTGATCCTCTCGTCGGAACGCGGCCCGGACAGGCCGGGCGTCGTCAGGTGCAGCACGTACGGGGCCCGGCGGCCGACACCGGCGGGTTCGATAACGCCGACATGCGCCCGGTGGGCCGGCTCCCGCCCGGGCCTGTCCGGGCCGCTCCGGCGAGCCCCCTCACCGGAGCGGCCCGGACAGGCCCGGCCGAAGCCGATGGGCTCGATGCCTCCCCCACGCACCCGGCGGAAGGCCGGCTGCGCCCCGGCGCTCCGCACGCCGGGGGTGGCCCGGACAGCCCGGCGCCGTCGGACAGCGGCCCCGCCAGGCCGCCGCCGTCGAACAGTCCGGACAGGCCGGCCTTGTCGAACGGCGGCCCGGTCACGTCCACCGGCCGGCGCCGGCGGGTGCGGCGCCGGTGAGCTGCCGTGCCAAGGCCGCGCGGCGGACCTTGCCGGTGCCGGTGCGGGGCACCTCGTCCCAGGTGAGGACGGCCGGGTCGCGCAGCGTCGGCAGTCCGTGCGTGGCCTGTTTCCAGGCGTCCGGGTCCAGTCGGCCGTCGGCGGTGACCACGACGGGCAGCGGATCGCCGTCCGGGGCGCCGAGGATCACGCATTCCAGGGCCTGCGGCAGTCGCTGCTCCAGTACGTCCTCGGTCCTCAGGCAGCTCATACCGGACAGGGTGTCGGCGGCGCGGTCCAGGATGCTGACGCTGCCGTCGCGGTGGTGGACGCCCAGGTCGCCCGTGGACCACCAGTCGCCGACGCGTTTGGCGTCCCAGCGGTCCTCTTCGCCGACGTAGCCCAGGGCGAGGGCGGGGGTGCGGACGAGCAGCAGGCCACGGCGGCCGCGCGGCACCGGGCGCAGCGTGTCCGGGTCCACCGCGCGCAGCCGGGTCCGGCCCGGCACGGGACGGCCGAGCCGGCGCGCCGTGGTCTCCGCGTCCGGTGCGAGCGCGGAGCGCCGCGTGTGGAAGCGGAAGGTCAGCGGTCCGGTCTCGGTCTGGCCCCAGCCCTGCATCCACAGCGGGCGGGCGCGGCGACTGGCGGCCAGGTACGCGCGCAGGGCGGGCGGGTGCACGGCGTCGTAGGTGCTGATGTACAGGCGGACGTCCCGGAAGGGGTTGTCCAGCCGGGTGGTGAGCGGCCGCAGCCGGACGTAGGAGGCGGGCAGGGCCTCGACGACGGTGGGCGGGTGGGCCCGCAGGAGCGGGTCGACGGTCTCCGGGTCGTCGCCGCTCAGGACCACGATCCCGGTGGGCGCGAGTGACACGACGACGGCCGTCCAGCAGAAGGTGCGTCCGTGGCCGTACGCGCTGGCGTTGGCCAGGACGTCGTCCGGGCGGATGCCGATGCCCGGGTAGCGCACCGCTTCGAAGCGGGCCAGCTTGTGCACGAGTGTCCGCGTGGAGTGGACCACCAGCTTGGGCACGCCGGTCGTCCCCGAGGTGTGGTGGATGACCAGGGGTTCGTCGTCGTGGCGCCGCACCGGTACGCGGGAGCGGGACGCGTCCAGCGCGGCCAGGTGGACCGCGCCGGGCGCGGCGGAGTCGACGGTGACGAGGATCCGGGCCGGCTCGCCGGCGGCGGTGTCCCGGCAGCGGGCCAGCACCGCTGAGGTGGTGACCAGCGCGGCAGGCCGCAGTCGCTCCAGCAGGGTGACGAGGTCCGCGGTGTCGAGCCGGGCGGACAGTTGCGCGGGTACGGCGCCGAGACGGACCACGGCGCAGGCGAGCAGGTCGTAGTCCCAGTGATTGTCCTTCACGATCGCCACCCGGTCCCCGGGCCTGACCCCGGCGTCGGCGAGGCGGGCTGCGGTGGCGCGGACCAGGCCTGCGAGTTCGGTGACGGTCCACCGGGTGCCGGCCCGCGGGGCGATGTCGAAGGGCCGGTCCAGGTGGACCACCGTCCGGGCGCCGCCTGCCGCCGCCTCGTCGAACAGGGTGCCCATGTCATGCGGTCGCAACGCTCTCCTCCGCTCGGTCGTGGCCGGCCGGAGTGTTTCGTCCGAGCCTGCTCAGGACGCGGGACGCGGACAGCGCGCCCGCCCGGACGGCGCCCTCGGAGGCGGGCCGCAGCATGAGCCAGTCGCCGGCGTACTCCACGGCGCGCACCGGCCGGGACAGGAAGCCGGCGCGTTCGCGCAGGGCCTGGGGTGTGGCTTCCGGCAGGCCGTGGCGGAAGGCGTGCACGAGACGGTGGCGGCAGGCGTCGCCGATGCCCGGGACATAGCGTTCCGCCGCGCGGACGAGGAGGTCGGCGGCCTCGTCGGGAGGGCCGTCCAGCAGCTCGGGGACCCGGTGCGGACCGGCCACGAGGGTGACCAGGCCCCGGCCTGCGGGGGCCCGGCCGGGGTGCTTGGCGTGGTCGACGACGACGCCGGAGAGCCTGTCCTCCTCGGCGACCGGGGTGAGCAGGATGTGCACCGGCCGCCGGGCGGCTGGGGCGAGGGGGCGGTCCAGCAGGCAGCTGACCTTCATCATGGGCGTGAAGGTGCAGGCGGTGAGGAACGGCTGCTCGTCGGCGGGGGCGTCCGGGCGGAGCGCCACCGCGACGGGTGCCGGTACGGCGAGCACGGCGGCCCGCGCGGTGACCTGCCCGTCGTCGAAGCGCAGTACGGCGTGCCCGCCCGCGTCGGTGACCTCGCGTACGGCGCGGCCGGTGACGACCTCGGTGCCGGCGGCCAGCCGGCGGGCCAGGAAGTCCATGCCGTCGCGGTAGGTGCGCCAGGCGGCGGTGGAACCGGCCTCCAGCAGCAGGCTGACCATGGGGGCGGCCGTCGACCGGGCGGTGTCCCAGCCGAAGAAGCAGCCGGCGACCGGCTGGAAGAGGTAGTCGTGCAGGTCGCGGTGGTAGCGGGCGGCCACCTCCCGCACGGTGGCGGCGCCCAGCGGACTGTGCTCGGGACGGTCGCCGTCGAATCCGGCGCGGCGGCGGCCGGTCCAGGCGGAGAAGGCGGCCAGGTCGAGCCGCGCCCGGGGGGACAGTCCCGCCCCGGTGACCACGGCCGTGCTCTCGCCGACGCCCAGGTGGGCGCGTCCGCCGCGCCAGACGGCCACCCCGCCGCCGACCCGGGGCACCTGCGCGGGGGTGACGCGCAGCCGGCGCAGCAGCTCCCAGGTCGCGCGGTAACCACGGGAGGGGATCTGCTCGGCGCCCGTGTCCACCGTCCAGCCCTCCTGGCGGATGCTGCGCATCCGGCCGCCGACGTCCGGCAGTTGCTCGTACACCCGGACGGCCAGCCCGGCGCGGCGCAGTTCGTGGGCGGCGGTCAGACCGGCGATGCCCGCGCCGACGACGGCGACGTCGAGTTCGGGTTTCATCGGGCGGCTCCCGTTCCGACGAGGACGTTGGCCACGGTCATCAGCACCACGCTGAGCCGGTGCACCGCGAAGCCCGTCCGGCGGGCGGTCATGATGTCGCCGCGGACGAACCCGGTCAGGTACTGACGGGCCCGCAGCGCGGTCGCCGGCAGCATCAGCAGCACGAACCACCAGGGGGCCGCCCCGGTGGCCGAGGCGACCGCGCCGATGAGGAACTCGGCGGCCGACAGGGCTGCGATGAAGACGGCGTTGCCCCGCTCGGAGACCAGGGCGGCCACGGTCGGACGGCCCACGGCCCGGTCGCCGGCCACGTCGTTGGTGTTGGAGTAGACGCCGAACATCAGCGGTCCGAACCCGAACAGCACCGCCTGTACCATCAGGAAACCGGAGAAGCCCCCCGTCACCAGGCCGTACGGAACGATCACCAGCACGGCGCCGAGGGCGACCAGGAACACCTCCTGGAAACCGTGGTAACTGATCTTCAACCCGTACGAGTACTGCAGCGACACCGCGAACAGCGCTCCCGCCGTCACCAGCGCCCACAGCGGGTGGTGCGGCGCGAGGGCGGCGGCGCCCGCCCACAGCACCGCCCCGGCCGCAGCGCACCCCCAGGCGAAGCGTAGCGCCTGGGGCACCGTCAGCGCCCCGGCGACCAGGGGTTTGCGTGCCTTGCTGCGCAGCGGGTTGTCGGGGCCGTAGTTGGCGAGGTCGCTGCCGTCCCGGAACCCGGTGACGTCGTCCAGGGCGACCATCGCCATGAGGACCGCGACCTCGCCGGCCAGGAACACCGCCAGCACCAGTGCCTGCCGGGCGGTGAAGGCGCCGGCCGGGAACAGCGCGGCGGTCAGGGCGAGGAAGATGCCGAGGTAGTAGTCGTACACGTCCAGCTTGCCGAGCCGCGCGTACGTGCGCAGCCGACTGTGGCCGTGGGCGGTCGCGGCGGGACGGCCGGCCGCGATGCTGTCCGTCATGGGTGACCTCTTGGGGGGTGTCTGCGTCCGAAGGGGGGTGCCGCTCGCCCGGGCAGCGGGACGGGCGGGGCGGGCGGGCGGGCGCGGGTGAACGGTGTCCGAGGCGGGCGGCCGCGTGTCAGCGGTGCTCGGTGGCGAAGGCGCACACGAGGTCGGCGACGTGCTGGACCTGTGCGTCGGTCAGCAGGTGATGCACCGGCAGGGCGAGATGGCTGCGGGCGGCCTGTTCGGCGCGCGGCCAGCGGGCACCGGGCGGCGCGTAGGGAGCGAAGGCACGGTGGGCGGGCAGGGGGTGCGGATAGTAGACGTGCGTGGCCACCCCCCACTCGGCCAGGTGGGCGCCGAGAGCCTCCCGGTCCTCGGCGAGGACCGTGTACACGTAGAAGCACCGGCCGTCCGGGCCGGGCGACGGCGGTGCCACTCCACGGTCGGCCAGCGGCGTGAAGCGTTGGGTGTAGTACTTGGCGATCTCCGCCCGGCGCGCCAGCCGCGCCGGGAAACCGGGGTAGCGGTGCGTCTGGAAGGCGGCCTGGATCTCGTCGAAGCGGCTGTTGAGTCCGACGGCGTGGTGGACGAACCGCCGCCCGGCGTACTGGCCGTGGTTGCGCAGCATCCGCACCTTCTCGCCCAGCGCCGGGTCCCGGGTGACGACCACGCCGCCCTCGCCGGGCATGCCGCAGGTCTTGACCTGCACGAAGGAGTAGAGCCCCGCATCGCCCCACAGACCGGCCGGGACGCCCCGCAGCACGCCGCCCTGGGCGACCGCGGAGTCCTCCAGCAGGCGCAGTCCGTGCCGCCGGGCCAGTTCGGCGAAGCGTGGCATGTCGGCCATGACGGAGAACATGTGCGCCGGCATCACCGCCTTGGTCCGCTCGGTGACGAGCCGCTCCGCCTCGTCCGGGTCCATGGTCATGGTGTCCCGCCGGATGTCGGCGAAGACCGGTGTGGCCCCCACCTCGACCACCGAGGCGGCCAGGGGCGCGCAGCCGAACGCGGGCACGATCACCTCGTCGCCGGAACCGACGTCCATGGCCCGCAGCACCAGCGAGAGCGCCGAGGTGCCGCTGGAGCAGGCGACCACGTCGGCGGCCCCCAGGTCCTCGCGCAGCAGGTCCTCGAAGGCGGCGGTGCGCCTGCCCAGGATGAACCGCTGCTCCGGGTCGAGGCCCACCTCGCGGACCAGCCCGATCAGTGCGGAGCGGTCGGCTTCGAAGAGGGCGGGAGGGAAGAACGGGACGGCGGGAGGGAGCGTCGCGGTCATACGGTCGTCCTCGTTCCGGCGAGGAAGGAGCGGACGGCGTCACAGACGCGGTCCAGGTCGCCTGGTGCCAGATCGGGGTGGAAGGGCAGGGCGACGGCGTGCCGGGCCGCCGCCTCGGCGTGGGGGAACTCGCCCTGCCGGTGGCCCAGGTGAACGAAGGCGGGCTGGTGCGGCAGGGGCACGGGGTAGTAGACCTCGGTGCCGATGCCGTGCCGGTCGAGGTGGTCGACGAGGGCGTCCCGGTGCTCGGTCTCGATCAGGTAGACGTAGTACACGTCGCGGTCGTCCGGATTTCCGGCGGTGGTCCGCGGCAGGCGGACGATCCCCGGCGCGTCCCGCAGACGGGCGGTGTACGCGTCCGCCAGTTCGGCCCGGCGCGCGATGTGCTCCTCCAGGAGGGACAGCTTGGCGAGCAGGACGGCCGCCTGGATGTCGTCCATCTTGCTGTTCGCGCCGGGCAGGGCGCTCTCGATGGAGATGGCCGGGAAGTTGTTCAGGGTGCGGCCCGTCCTGCCGTGGTGGCGCAGCGCCGCGACGGTGGCCGCCACCTCCGGGTCGTCGGTGAGCACGGCTCCCGCGTCGCCCAGCGCGCCGAGCGTCTTGGAGGGGAAGAAGGACAGGACGCCGCCGACCCCGTGCAGGCCCGCGTGCACTCCGCGTCGGCGCATGCCGATCGCCTCGGCGCTGTCCTCGACGACTGTCAGGCCGTGCCGCCGGGCGACGGCGGTGACGGCCGCCATGTCGGCCATCGTGTGGAACAGATGCACGGGCATCACGAACCGGCTCCGCGCAGTGACGGCCGCCTCCAGCGCCACGGGGTCCATCGCGTACGTCCCCGGGTCGACGTCGACGAACTGCGGTGTGCCGCCCGCCAGCACGACGGCCGAGGCGGTGGCGAAGAACGAGTACGCCGGCACCAGGACACCGTCGCCGGGGCGCACTCCGCAGGCGCGCAGCAGCAGCACCAGCGCGTCGGTGCCGCTGTTGACGCCGATCACATGCCCGGCGCCGGTGTAGTCCGCGAGCGCCGCCTCGAGCTGTCCGACCTGTTTTCCGTGGGAGAACTTGCCGCTGTGGAAAACCTCGTCCAACGTCTTTTCGATGGAAGGCCACAGCCGTTCGAAAGTCGCGGCCTGAGAGAAGAAGGGAATTCGATCCAACGTTCCCGGCTCAGTTGGTAACGCGCCCCCGGAGCGCGCCGGAATCTGTCCACTGGAGGGCAATCTCTCACCTGTCTCCGTCGTGTCTGCGGAATGCCCACGCTAAACGGACTTCCGGTCGACGGAGACAGGAAAGGATCATCTTCACACGTTCTGGGGAATGGCGTTCAGGACGTCTTGACCATTTCCGCACAGGGCCGCAACAGTGGTGCGGCGCACCGGAGTTGTGCGCGGCGCAGCGAAATGAGCGCGCCCGTTTCCTTCCCTTCCCTCTCAGGAGGCCCTGTGCTGCAGCCCCTCGTGTTCGGGCTCGGCCGGTCCGGATCAGGACTGCATCTGAACACGCTCCTCCGTCTGGCCCGGCGGACCGCGGCCACGGGAGATCCGCTCGTCGCCCTGCCCGCGGTCGGCTGCGACCCCCGCGCCCGCGGTCTGCGGCCCCTGGGCATGCCCGGCGAGGTCACGGCGGTCACCACGCTGGAACAGGCCCTGCGGTATGTGGACCCCACCACCGCGGTGGTCCACGTGTGCACGCCGCCCCGGCTGCGATACGACCTCCTCGAGGAACTCGCCGGACACGGCTTCCGCCGGATGATCGTGGAGAAACCCCTCGCCGCGTCCGCGGACGAACTCGACGCCCTGATCCGGCTGCGCCAGGAGGCCGGCCTCGATCTCGTGACCGTCGCCCACTGGATCACCTCCCGGCTCGCCGGCCGGCTGCGCCGGCTGGTGGGTGGCGGGCGACTCGGCTCCCTGCGCCGTATCACCGTCGACCAGCACAAGCCCCGCTTCCTGCGGTCGCTGGCGACCGACGGGCATCCGTCCGCCCTGGACGTGGAGATCCCCCACTCCCTGGCGCTCGCGCTCGATCTGGCCGGTCCGGCCGAACTCCGCGCCGCGCGCTGCTGGGACCTGCGCTGCGAGGACCGCGACCTTCCCCGCCTGGGCGGTGCGCACGTCGAACTGGAGCACCGTTCGGGAGTGGTGACGCTGCTGCGCTCCGACCTCGGCGCACCCGTCCGGCAACGCAGCGTCGTCTGCGAGTTCGAGGGCGGGACGGCCACGGCCCACTTCCCGCTCTCCGAGGACGACGACCACGCGCAGTTGGTCATCCCCCCCTTCGACCGCGGTACGGCGGCCCCGCCGGCCGGAGTCCTCGACGCGGACGGCGTGCCCGGTGCCGGACACCACGTCTTCCGGGACGACGCCCTGACCGACTTCCTGGACGGCGTCTACCGCGGCTTCGCCTCCGGCGCGTCAGGCGTCGGGGACTTCCCGCTCGCCTGCGCGACCGCCCGGCTGCTGTGCACGGCCCGGGAGCACTGCGCCGTCACACCGCCCGCCCGCGCCGGGAGCCGCTGACGTGTCCCGGCACAGCGCCGCCGGACCCCGCGCCCGGGGGTTCGGGCCGCTCACCGGCATCGGCGACGAGGCGGCGCCCGGCACCGACGGGCAGTTGGCCGCCCTGCGACGCCTGGGCTGGAACGCCATCGAACTGCGCACGGTCGACGGCACGGCCCTCGCCGACCTCTCCCCGGCCGCCTTCGGCACCCTGGCCCGGCGGCTCGCGGAGGCCGGCGTGGCCGTGACCGCCGTCGCCTCCCGGATCGGCAACTGGTCCCGTCCCGTCACCGGCGACCTCGGCCGGGACCTGGCGGAACTCGACGTCCTGGCCGCACGCTGCGCCGCCCTCGGCTGCCGTCTGGTGCGGATCATGTCGTACCCCAACGACGGTCTGACGGACACCGAGTGGGCCGACCGCGTCCTGGCCCGCACGGCCGTCCTGGCGGACCGCGCCGAGCGCGCGGGCCTGGTCCTGGTGCACGAGAACTGCGCGGGCTGGGCCGGGGACCGGGCCGACCGCGCGCTACGACTGCTGCGCGCCGTGGACAGCCCGGCCCTGCGGCTGCTGTTCGACACCGGCAACGGCGTCCCGTACGGCTACCGCGCCCCGGACATGCTCCGCGACCTCGCCCCCCACGTCGCCCACGTCCACATCAAGGACGCCGTCCGCACCCCCGACGGCGGCACCGCCTACACCCTGCCCGGCGAGGGCGAGGCCGGGGTGGTGGAATGCCTGGAACTGCTGGCCGCCCACGGCTACACCGGAGCACTGTCCCTCGAACCCCATCTCGCCGTGCGCCCCCACGAGGGGCTGACCCGGGCCGGTGAGGACGCCGCCGACCTGTTCGTACGGGCCGGACAGGCGCTGGCCGGGCTGCTGGGCGCCGGACAGCCGGTCACCGGCGCGCTGGACGGCTCGGTGTGAGCGGCCTGTTCACCGACCGGCACCGGGAGTTGCTGCTGGACCTACTGCGCCTGCCGAGCGTCAACCCCCTGGAGGCCGGCCCGGACGATCCGCCGTCGCGGCTGCCCGAGATCCTCGAGCGGTACGCGACGGCCGCCGCCGAAGCGGGGTTTCGCACCGTCCGCCTCGCCAGTCCGCCCGACGCCTGCCTGGACCGTCCGGGCGTGCCGTCCACGGTCCGCGCCGCCGCCCGCGATCCGCGCTTCCTCGCGGACCAGCCCAGCCTGCTGCTGCGGTTGGGACCCGAGCGTTCCCGTGCGCACACCGTGATGTTCAACGTCCACCTGGACACCGTCGCCGGACACACCCCGCCCGCCTTCGACGGCGTGCGATTCACCGGCCGGGGCGCGGTCGACGCCAAGGGACCCGCCGTGGCACTGCTCGCCGGGCTGCGGGCCGCCGCGTCCCACCCCGCCGTCGGACGGGACGTGACCGTCCTGCTCCAGGCCGTCGCCGGGGAGGAGGGCGGCGCCCTGGGCACCTACGGCACCCGGCCGCTGCTGGAGGCCGGGCACCACGGCCGCCTCAACGTGTTCTGCGAGCCGACCGGGCTGCGCGCGCTGCCCCGGGCCACCGCCGCGATGACCGCGCGGATCACCGTCGCGGGCGAGGACGCGGTGGACGACCACCCGGACGCCGGACACAACGCCACCGTGCTGCTGGGATTCCTGGCCCAGCACCTCGCCGCCCGCCTGGACGGGGCCGTACCCGGTACGCGGGTGTGCGTCGCCGGACTGCACACCGGCCGCACGCACAACCGCGTCCACGGCACCGGCACCCTGCTGATGAACCTGTCGTACCGCCGCACCTGCGACGGCGACCGCCTGAAGACCGAGGTCACCCGGCACGTCGCCGACGGCCTGCATCGCTTCACCGAACTCTTCGCCCCCACCCGGGAGTTCGCCCGCACGGTGCGGGACGCGGAACGGATCACCCGGCTCGGCTGGGACAAACAGGGCCTGCCCGCGCTGGACGGCTCCGATCCGTGGGCCGAGGAACTCCTGGCCCGCGCGGGGGCCCGGCCGGCGGCCGAGGACCCCGGCTTCACGTGCGACGCCATCTGGGCGGCCGACCTGGACGACGCCTTCACCACCGTGCTCGGACCCGGCTGGCTGGCCGGCAACCGCGCCCACGCGCCCGGTGAGTTCGTCGACCTCGCCGACCTGGAGGAGTTCGCCGGCGTGGTCCGACGGCTCGTCGTGCTCTTCGCCGAAGCGGTGCCGGCGGCGTCAGTGCAGCGGCCTCCGTAGAGCACGACAACCCCGACCGAACGACCCACGAAGACGACAACTGGCCCGCCCGGTAAGGAATCCCGTATGACGGCACCCACCGCCCCACGAGCGGCGGTCGAGCCCACACCCGTCCTCGTCGACCACGCGGAGCTGCATGCCGCGCTCACCGGCCTGTTCACCGGTCACGGCATCCCTGACGCGCGGGCCCGGCTCGCCGCGGACGCGCTGTGCCACGGCGACCTGACCGGCCTCGACTCGCACGGCGTGTTCAACCTCACCCGGCTGTACCTGCCGCTGCTGGAGTCCGGCCGCTGCGACCCCCGCGCCGAACCGCAGACCCTCACCGACCTGGGCGCCTGCGCGGTCGTCGACGCTCGCCGCGCGCTGGGCCTGTGGGCCGCTGCCGAGGCCATGGACGACGCCGTGGCACGGGCCGGCCGGCACGGGGTCGGGCTGGTGTCGGTGCGCGGGGCCACCCACTTCGGGTGCGCGGGCTTCCACGCGGTACGCGCCGCACACGCCGGGATGATCGGCGTGGTCGCGAGCAACTGCGGCGGCCAGCGCATCGCACGCCCCCCGGGCGGCGCGGTGGCGATGCTCGGCACCAACCCGCTGAGCGTCGCCGCGCCGGCCCTCGACGGACACCCGTTCCTGCTGGACATGAGCACCACCGTCGCGCCCACCGGACGGGTCCGCGTCGCCGCCCGCCGCGGCGCCCCGGTGCCCGCCGGCTGGCTGGAGGACGCGGCGGGCGACCCGGTGACCGACCCGTCCGCCTTCGACCGCGGCGAGGCCTTTTTGCGCTGGCTGGGCGGCACGGCCGAGACCGGCGTCCACAAGGGCTACGGGCTCGGCATCGCCGTGGAACTGCTGGCCGCCGTGGTGTCCGGCGCGGCCGTGGGGCCCGCGCCCGCCGCACTGGAGGGCGACGGCCGGGCACGCGGTACCGACGACGACATCGGCTTCTTCCTCCTCGCGATCGCCCCGGAGGTGCTGCGGCCCGGCGCGGACGTGGCCGCTGCGACCCGGTCCCTGTTCGGCACGCTCGTCGACTGCCCGCCGGTGCCCGGCGGCGAGCCGGTGCGCTACCCGGGCTGGCGGGAGGCGGAACTCGCCGCCGAGCGCCGCCGCCACGGCATCCCCCTGCCCCCGCACCTCCACGCGGAACTGACCGCCCTCGGTCTCCTCGGCGGCCCCGGGAGCCCGCGATGACGCGGCCCTTGCGGCTCGGCGTCGTCGGTCTCGGCGCCATCTCCCCCTACTACCTGGCCGCCGCGGAACGGCTGCCCGAGTGGCAGCTGACCGCCGTGTGCGACGCCCGCGCCGAGGCCCTGGAGCAGTTCCCCGGCCGGGCGGCACGCTTCAGCGACCTCCGCACCCTGCTGGACCGGGCGCGACCGGACGCCCTCGTCGTGGCCGTGCCCAACGACGTGCACCTGCCCCTGTGCCGGGACGCCCTGGCCGTCGGCGTCCCGGTCTGCGTCGAGAAGCCCCTCGCCCTGACCCCGGCCGAGGGGTCCGTGCTGGTGGAGCTGGCGCAGCGCGGCGGGGTCCCGCTGATGACGGCGTTCCACCGCCGCTACAACGACGCCGTCCGCGCACTGGCGCACCGGACGACGGGCCGGGAGATCCGCTCCGTCCGGGTGCGCTATCTGGAGCGCATCGAGGAGCATCTCGGCGGTGAGGACTGGTACCTGGACCCGGCCCGCTGCGGCGGCGGCTGTGTGTCCGACAACGGTCCCAACGCGCTCGACCTGGTGCGGTTGCTGCTCGGTGAACTCGCCGTCACCGGCTGCGAGATCCACCGCGACGGCTCCGGCGTCGACCGTCAGGCGATGATCCGCCTGAGTGGCCGCACGGGAGCCACGGCCTCGGTCGAGCTGGACTGGTCGTACCCGGGGGAACGCAAGGACATCGAGGTGGAGCTGGCCGGCGGGGAGGTGCTGCGCGCCGACATGCTGGCCGGACACACCGGCTTCAAGGCGTCGCTGTGGCACGAGTACGAGGCGATCCTCACCGAGTTCGCCGCGTTGGTCCGTACCGGTGCCCCGGCCGGCCCGGGGGCGCACGGCGGCCTGCCCGCGCTGGAACTGGTCGAGGCGGCCTATCGCTGTGCCCGGCCCGCGCCGCATGCGACGGCAGCGGAGGCGGACCGGTGAATCCGGCGGAGGACGGCCCGAAGCGCGTGGTGCGCGGATCACTGGTGAAGGTGCTCGTGCACCGCCGCACGGACCGCGGCATGCGGCTGGAGGAACATGCGGCACGCTGCGTACGCGGGGGCGAGGTACACGAACTGGTCACCACCGACCAGTGGGACCCGCGCCCCGGCGCCCGGATCGACCGGGTGGGTTTCCTGGGCTTCGCCGAGCTGCTGTGCGGCGGTGTGATCGACCGGGGTGACCTGGTGCGGATCGGGGACACGAGGGTCGGCACGGTGCTCGGCTTCGACGCCTGTCACCTTCCGAACCACTACAACATCCTGATCCACGCGGCGCGTCCGGTCAGCGGCCGGGACCTGGGCCTGCGGCCGGAGTCCGTCGTCACCTTCGTCCAGGGCCGGGCCGGGGACTACGGCACGGTTCCCGCGCCGCCCGGTAGCTGAAGGGCGATCCGCAGAGCGGTTTCCGGAAGGGTCCGCAGAGCGGTTTCCGGAAGGGTCCGCAGAGCGGTTTTCCCATGCGGGCATCCGCAGATGCGGGTTCTTGAGCGACCTCCGCAGCGGCGGTTCCGGACAGCGCTTCCGCACAAACCGAGGGGCAATTCGGCGGACAAGCGGT
Source organism: Streptomyces sp. NPDC058291 (assembly GCF_042880855.1). Lineage (NCBI taxonomy): Bacteria > Bacillati > Actinomycetota > Actinomycetes > Kitasatosporales > Streptomycetaceae > Streptomyces > Streptomyces sp. NPDC058291. The sequence continues at coordinate 14,512 of NZ_JBHVYK010000083.1, read as the reverse complement.
TCGGCGGACAAGCGGTGGCGCACCGGACGACGCCGGCCCGTTGAACGGTCGGCGCCATCCGGTGGCCGTGACCCGGCCATGACCCGGGTGGGCGACCACCCGGGTCACGGCTGCCGCTCCGGCAGGTCAGCCGAGCAGGTCGACCTCCAGGCGGCCGAAGTGGAAGTCACGGACGACCTGCAGCAGCTCGTCCTCGGACAGCTTTCCGTCGCCGTTCGTGTCCACCTTCTGGAACATCTTCCCGGCCTGGGAGACCGGCACGCCGACGGCGGACAGCCAGGCCTGGAACTCCCGGGCGTCGATCTCGCCGTCGTGGTCGTCGTCGCACAGGCTGATCAGCGCCTTCACGATGGGAGAGAGCGCGCGGTTGAAGCTCGCCTCACCCTCCGTGAACAGCAGCTCACCCGTGGCGTCGAGGAACTGCTCCCGGCTGATGGCGCCACCGGCCGGGACGCCGGCCTTCTGGGCCAGGTGCTCGTACAGCCCCTGGAAGGCGCTGCGGAGCGCCTGGACTTCCGGGGAGTCGGGGCTCTTGCCGAGGTTCTGGGCGATCCGGGCGGCCTCGCCCTGGAAGTCGCTCGCCTCCAGGACGCCGTTGCCGTCGGTGTCCCACTTCTCGAAGCGCTTCACCAGGCGGTCGTTGGCGACAGCGGTACTCATATGTCTCTCCTTCTCTCGGACGGAGTCCGAGGGTGTCGGGTGGTGCGTCTTGTTCCGGGTGAATGACGGACCGCGGCACCTGGGCAGGGCCGCGACCGCGCAGGGCGATACCGCTGCGCGGGCTCTGGGGCCGGCGACGGCCGGCAGGAGGGGGCACCGGCTCGAGGTCGGCGCGAGGTGGCACCGGCTCAGGCCGGCGCGCGGGGGTCAGAGAAGGGTGACCCGGCTGCCCACGGCCTTGCCGCGGGTGTCGAGCAGGGCGCAGCGGGCCTGGCCCAGTGCTTCCCTCGCGTAACAGGCGTGGTCCTGCAACAGGATCGCCACATCGGCCTGGGCCATGGCTTCCCGGAGGTTTTCGGCGCGCGCCAATGACCGGCCGCCGACAGTGAACTCGGCTATGTACGGGTCGTGGTAGGACACCTCGGCACCGGCGGCGAGCAGTCCTGCCGCCACCGGGTGCGCCGGCGTCTCCCGGACATCGGCCACATCCGCCTTGTAGGTGATTCCGAGCAGCAGGGCCCGTGCGCCCTCGGGGCGGCCCCGGACCTCGGTGAGCAGGGCAAGCGCTCGGTCCACGACGTGGTTCGGCATTCGGCCGAGGACCTCGTGCGCGGCTGCCAGCGTGCGGAAGGCGAAGCCCTGGGATTCGGCCCGCGCGGCGAGATAGCGGGGGTCGACGGGAACGCAGTGCCCGCCGACGCCGGGTCCGGGCCTGAAGGGTGCGAAGCCGAACGGCTTGGACGCGGCGCAGTGCAGCACGTCCCAGGTGTCGATGCCGGTCTCGTGGCAGAACAGCGCCACTTCGTCGACCAGGGCCATGTTGACGTACCGGTAGGTGTTTTCGAGAAGTTTGGCCATCTCCGCCTCCCGCGTGCCGCGGGCGACGACGAGATGGTCGACGAACCGGGAGTAGAACGCGACGGCGTACTTGGCGCACAGAGCGCTGCAACCGCTCACGATCTTCGGCGTGTTGCGGATGGTCCACGTCTCGTTGCCGGGGTCGATGCGCTGCGGCGAGTACGCCAGGTGGAAGTCCTCGCCGGCCTGCAGCCCGCTGCCGTGCTCCAGCAGCGGCCTCACGACGCCCTCCGTGGTGCCGGGATAGCTGGTGGACTCCAGGACGACGAGCATGCCGGGGCGCAGCCGGGCGGCGACCACCCGGGCTGCGTCCTCGACCGCGGACAGATCGGGTAAGCCCTCCGGTGTGAGTCCGGTCGGCACACAGATCACCACGGTCTGCGCGCCGTCCAGGACCGCTGGGTCGGTCGCGGCATGGAATCCCGCGTCCAGCATGACCGCGACCTCGGCGTCGCGGACGCCGCCGACATGGGAACGGCCTGCGGCGAGTCCGGACACCACCGTGCCGGACACGTCGTACCCCATGGTCGCCAAACCGGCCGAGACCGCGGCTCTGGAGAGCGGCAGCCCGACGTGCCCCAGCCCGATGACGACGAGATCGGCGGCCATGTGCGTACGTTCTCCTGAGTGTGTGGGGGGCGAACGGGAACAGCGGTGGCTCAGGCCGAGAAACTGCCGCTGCCGGGCGCCACGTGCGAGCCGTATCCGGGCTGCACGGTAAGCCCGGGGGTCAGACAGAACGGGTCGGCGTAGACGGTGAGGGGACGATCGGTGCGGTTCGTCAGCACGTGCGCTTCGGGCGGCAGCTTCTGGCACCCGTGCGGATCGCGATAAACAGTCAGCGGCGTCACTTCCGTACTGAACACCACGACCTCGCCCTGCTCCGCCGCGGCAGCGGTACCGGTGGCGGCGCTTGCCGCGAGCAGCGTCCCGGTGGCAGCGAGCATCAATACACGGGCGCAGCGCATGACTTGTGGTCCTTTCGGCAGCGTGTTGTCGAAATGATCCTTCTCTGGAGATGCGCCGGCTAAGCACGGGCGCGCCCTTGTGCGCCCGAACCAGTGATGCCGTCACATCGAATTGACGCCTCGGTCGGTGATCCGCGCGGCGCGCCGGTATTGGACGCGCACAGAACCGGCACGGGTTCACCGTCGCGGTGAAACCGTTCCGGCTCAGGCGATCCCTCGTCGGCTGCCGACAGCGGCCGCCCGGGGAAGAACATCCCGTCCCGCGACAGCGTTGCCGGCGAACTCCAGTGCGCGGAAAGGCCTTTTTCGGTGCGCAGCGCTCACCGGTGCCGTGGGCGAAACTCCCCGGCCCGGCCCGGCCCCTTGAGCAACTCCGTCATCCCACCCCGGCGGGGACGCCACTCCTTCGCGTGTTCCGCGATCTCCCGGGTCGCCTCGGCGCTGTTCTCATCGCGCGACCTTGCAGCACCCTTGACGACATGGCTCACCTCTGGGGTTCCGGTCGGCCCGGTGCGGCTCGGCCTGTGAACAGGCAGCCCAGTCGCGGTGTGGTGAGGCTCCGACGCACCCTTGCAAGCCCGCCGAATGCGCGCAAAGAATCGGAAGCATGCGTGATTCAATTGAACGGTCGCCGGGCGCAACGGCGGCTGGATGCACATGACGCTGCGTCACTCGTATGAGGACGACCAGATGCGCTTCGACCGGCACGCGCGCCCGCACCGGGCGGTGGACACCCTCCGGTTGGAGTACCTGCTACGACACCTGGTCGCCGAGGGCACGCCGCATCTGCTCGGCGACCCGGACTGGGTGGGCCGTGCCGTGGCGTACCTGGCCGGCGGGACGAACCTCTGGCGCACCGCCCCTTCGCTGCGACGTGTGACAGTGCAGGCGCTCGCGGCGGCCGGCCCGGCAGCGCCTGACCGCGCTACCGCGAAGCCGCCGTCGGCTTCGTGATCGCATCCGCTATCCGCAGCGCCATCTGCACCTGGCTGGCGTCGCGATGCGTCGGTGTCCACGAGTACACCGCGCTGCGCCGAAGGTCCCGCGTCGCCATCATGGCCGAGTTGTAGCCGTACCGCTCCCCTGTCTTGCCCCACAGGGGCACGCCGTTGACCGTGACCGTCTGGAGGCCCACGCTGTAGCGGGCCGGGGAGCCGTCCACCATCCGCACTTCCGGCGCCGGCAACTCGAACATCCTGTCCAGCGTCGTCCTCGGCAGCACCTTGCCCGGCGTGAACAGGGCTGTGATGAAGCGGTTCAGATCGCGTGTCGTCGAGATGATTTCGCCCTCGCCCCACGCCTCGGACTGGTTGTATTCCGTCACGTCCTGCAGGGTGCCGTCCGACATCGCCAGGTAGCCGTGGACGTGCGGGCCGTGGATCTTCGGGTCGTTGCCCGGGAAGGACGTGTGACACAGGCCCAGTGGGCGCAGGATACGGTCGCCGATCACCTTGCCGTACGGCTTGCCCGTCACCTTTTCGAGCAGCAGGGCCGCCAGGACGTAGTTCATGCCCCGGTACTCCTGCTTCGTGCCCGGCGTGAACTTCATCGGGGCGTCCTCGGGGAGAGCCGCCACCAGCCGCATCGGGGTCCACTGGTCGTAGCGGTGCTCGAGGATGTGCTCCGGGGTGTCGGTCCGCTGGGAGTCCGGCATGTGCTCGTCCGGCAACCCGCTGGTGTGGTCGAGGAGTTGGGAGACCTTGATCGGGGCGTAGCCGTCGGGGAGCAGGCCGGGCAGGTAGTCCTGAACCGGCTTGTCCAGGTCCAACCGGCCCTCCGCCGAAAGCTGCAGCACGGCCGTCGCCACGAAGACCTTCGTGATGCTGCCCGCCCGGAACGTGTCGTCCTGGCGGACCGGTGCGCCCGTCCTTCTGTCCGCTACGCCCCCCGTGCCGTACCAATGTCCCGCCTTGCCGCTGACCAGCAGCTGAGCGGCCGTCGCCTGCGGGTGGTCCAGATCGGAGATCGCGGCGCGGAGTGCCGCCGTGTCGAGCGGCGGGAGCGTGGTGGACGCGGGCGAAGCCACAGGCGACGGTGTGGCAGCCGTCGCGGCAGGGGTCGCGGCGGCCGTGAGGAGGGTGGCGGTCAGAGCCGCGCCCACGAGGGCCCGGCGGGACAGGAAGGTCGAAGTCATGACGATCATGATTTCGTCACGCCCTCGCCGTGCCATCCGGGAACACCCCCACCCTCCCCCTAAGCGCCCCTGACGACTCATCAGGGTTGACATCTGTAGCCCCGGCGGTCGGAGGGCGGGAGGCGAACGGGTGCTGCATTCTGACGGTACGTCAGTTGCGAGGAGCCTCGACGGACACGTCGGCGCAAGATGACGAGGTTGCCTGCGTGACGGCTGGTCACCACGGCTTCGTGCGGCTGGCCGAAGCCTGCCGGGTGTCCGCGCCGGAGTTCACGTGCCGCTGGGTCTCCTGAGGGCCGTGCCAGTCCAGGCACATCACGGTGGCATCGTCTTCGAGCCGGCCTCCGGCAGCGTCGCGGACGGCGGACGTCAGCGTCAGCGCGACCTCCCGCGGGTGCAGGTCCCGGGTGTGCTCCAGCAGGGCAGGCAGGTCGATCGTCCCCCCATGACGTTCGAGCATGCCGTCGGTGAGCATGAGCAGACGGTCTCCGGGGCGCAGATCGATGTCCTGGACGCGGTAGGAGTGGGGCGCGGACTCGGACAGCCCGAAGGGCTGGTCCACCAGGCAGGGGATCTCCTCCGCAGTCCCCTCGCGCACGCGCAGTGGCCAGGGGTGGCCGGCGTTGACCAGTCGGGCCCGCCCGGTGGTGAGGCTGACGCGCAGCAGTTGCCCGGTGGCGTGACCGCGGCCGTGGTCGGCCAGGGCCTGGTCGGCCCGGTGGGCCTGCTCGGCCAGACCGGCTCCTGCTCGGCGGGCTCCACGCAGGGCGGCCACCAGGACCGTGGCGGCCAGGGCGGCATCGATGTCGTGCCCCATGGGATCGGTCACCGACACGTGCAGGGTGTCGCGGTCCAGGGTGTAGTCGAAGGTGTCGCCGCTGAGGTCTTCGGAGGGCTCCAGGCTCCCGCACAGGGTGAACTGCGCCGCCTCGCACGACAGCGAGGGGGGCAGCAGCTGGTACTGGATCTCTGCTGCCAGGGTGGGGGGACGGGAGCGTTTGCCCCAGGTGTACAGGTCGGTGAAACGTCCGTTGGCGATCACTATGTAGGCCAGGGCGTGGGCTGCTTCCCCCACCGCTTCGAGGACGTCCTCACCGGCGGCGGCCGGCAAAAGCAGTTCCAGCAGACCGATCGCGTCCCCCCGGTTGGTGACCGGCACGATCACCCGCTGTCCCTGGCCGCTCGCCTCCTGATACAGCCGCTGGGTGCAGATCACCTGCTCGTAGACGCTGCCGAACATGGGAATCCGCTCCGCTTCCCGCCCACCCTCGACCGCCCCGGCGGTGGACAGCCGCACGACCATCTTTCCTGTCAGGTCCACGATGAGAAAGGAGACCCTCGTGGCCTCGAAACGCCGCCGCAGGTCCTCGGCGACCACGTCGACGGCAGCCACCGGCGCCGCCGTCTCGGCCGCCGTCAGCAGCCGGGGAAGTGCGCTCTGTCCGTCATCCACGCCGTGGTCCTTTCCACAGGCCCCTCCTACAGCTTGGGAACCGCCACGGTGGGAGTCAATCTGTGAGCGGTCACGGCAGGTCCGGACGCCATGAGTCGCCTGAGCTGCATCAGTGGAACGTCCGACGCGAGATGATGCGCTGAGAAGACCACGATACGCCCGGCGCCAGGCGAGATCGTTCACAGTGACGAAACCCGACGGGGAGCACCGCCCGCCCGGCGACTTCGCCGTGTCCCACGGCGCCGCCGCCCCGGCCCCGCTGCGCTTCGAAGACGTCCGCCTGTGGAAAGCAGTGGAAGAGTCGAGTCCCACGTACGGTCGACCGTCCGCCCCGGTCCCCGCCGCCGGAGCCTGACTCGCCTGGCTTGAGCCCGTCCACTTCCCTGCCCTCGACGGAACAGGAGCACGCCCATGCGCCTCTACGCCCAGACTCCGGCGCGTCGGAGCCGTCAGGTACTCGCGGACCTGATCGCCGTGGCCCTGATCGCGGCCGCGGTGAAGTTCGCTCTGGCCGTGCACGACGCGATCGCCCTGCTGGCCGAGCCGGGACGTAAGGCGCAGAGCGCGGGCGACGGCCTCGCCGCCGGCCTCGACGACGCCGGCGACGCGGCCTCGAAAGTGCCCTTCGTCGGAGACTCCCTGAAGAAGCCGCTCCGGTCCGCCGCGGAAGCGGGCAACGGTCTCTCCGACGCCGGGCAGTCGCTGCAGGACATCGTGGGCCGCGCGGCGACCCTGACCGCACTGGCCCTGATCGTCCTCTCGGTGGCCTTCGTACTGGCGCTGTGGCTGCCCCCGCGTCTGCGCTGGATCCGCCGCGCCGCCACCACCCGACGCCTCCTCGACGACGTCGGTGGCACCGACCTGCTCGCGCTGCGCGCCCTGACGGGACCGCAGCGCGACCTCGCCGCGATCTCCGCCCCGCCGGGTGGTCTCGCCGACGCCTGGCGCCGGGGGGACCGGCAGGTCATCTCCGAGTTGTCCAAGGTCGCGCTCAGGCGAGCGGGCCTGCGACCCTGACGGACACGGCGGGAGCCGTCGCACCACGCCCGGTCCCCGCTCGACGTGGATGCCGGACCGGTCCGGCGCGTACCCGAGGCGCCCCGCCCGTCGGCTTCGCGATACGCGCATCTCCAGCACACCGCCGGCGTGGTGCAAATCGGCGCGCACAACGCGAGCACGGCGGGGAAGAAGGGCTGGGTGCGCGCTCCCGGTGGGCCGTCGCCCCGGGGGCGAAGGCGTCGGGAGGTAGCGTGTCCGGTGATCGTCGCGGGGCTGTGGGGCCCCGCACGCCGGGTTCGTCGAAGGATGTGGGGGATATGACCGACGTGGACGATCTGGCCGCCGTGGACGTGGTGGAGGACGCTGCCGCACCGCGAAGCCGAGCAGGCGTCCTCACGCGGTGGTTGCTGCGGCACCGGGTGCAGCCGGTCGATCCCGCGGCGGAGACGGGCGCCGGCGAGGCGCATGCCTGGTGGAAGGTCATGTGCCTGACCGGCGTGGACTATTTCTCCAGCCTGGCCTACGTGCCGGCCATCGCGGCCCTGGCAGCCGGCGCGGTCTCGCCGCTGGCCACACTGCTGCTCGTGGTGCTCACCGTGCTGGGCATGCTGCCGATGTACCGCCGGGTGGCCGCCGAGAGCCCGCACGGGGCCGGATCGGTCGCGATGCTGGAGGACCTGCTGCCCTTCTGGCGGGGCAAACTGTTCGTCCTGGTCCTGCTCGGGTTCGTGGTCACCTCGTGGATCATCACGATCACGCTGTCCGCGGCCGACGCCACCGTGCATCTGGTGGAGAGTTCCTACGCCCCCCAGGCTCTGCAGGGCCATGAGGTCGTCATCACCGTGGTGCTCCTGCTGCTCCTGGGCGGCGTGTTCCTGCTCGGGTTCAGCGAAGCCGTGGGCGTGGCCATCCCCCTGGTCGTCGTCTTCCTCGTCCTCAACGCGGTGACCATCGGCGTCGGCCTGGCGGACGTGTTCACCAGCCCGGGCGCGTTCTCGGCCTGGACCGGCGCGCTCTCCGAGGGCCGGGGGTTCGGCGACCTGGCCGGACCCGCGCTGCTGGCCTTCCCGTTGCTGGTGCTGGGTCTGTCCGGATTCGAGACCGGGGTGAGCATGATGCCGCTCATCTCCGCCGAGGGCGAGACCGCCGAACAGCGGCTCCGGTCCCGCATCCGCAACGCCCGCCGACTGCTCACGACCGCCGCGCTCGTGATGAGCGTCTATCTGCTGGCCGCGAGCCTCGTGACCACCGTCCTCATCCCGCACCAGGAGTTCGAGCCGGGCGGCGCGGCCAACGGCCGGGCTCTGGCCTGGCTGGCCCACGAACACGTCGGGGAGGCCTTCGGCACCGCCTACGACGTCAGCACGATCCTGATCCTGTGGTTCGCCGGCGCCTCCGCGATGGCCGGACTGGTCAACATCGTCCCGCGCTACCTCCCCTCCTACGGCATGGCCCCCGAGTGGGGCCGGGCGGTGCGCCCCGTCGTCCTCGTCTACACGGTCCTCTGCGTCGTCATCACCGTCGCCTTCGGCGCCGACATCGACGCCCAGGCCGGCGCCTACGCCACCGGCATCCTCGCCATGATGGTCTCCGGCGCGTTCGCCGTCACCGTCTCCGCGCTGCGCCGCCGCCAACGCGCCGTGACCGTGGGCTTCGCCGCCCTGACGGCGGTACTGCTCTACGCGCTGGCGGCCAACATCGTCGACAAGCCGAACGGCATCGTCATCTCCGCGATGTTCATCGCCGGGATCATCGTCGTCTCGCTGGTCTCCCGCATCTCCCGCACGACCGAACTGCGCGCGGACGAGATCACGTTCGACGAGGCCGCCCGTCGGTTCGTCGCCGAGACCCTCGCCCACGACGGCGCCATCAACATCATCGCCAACCGCCGCCAGGCCGGAGACGGCGCCGAGTACGCGGACAAGGAACGCGAGCAGCGTGCCACCAACCCCGTTCCCGGCCTCGCCGACGTCCTGTTCCTGGAGATCGACGTCGTCGACCCCTCCGACTTCAGCGAGACCCTCACCGTCCACGGCGTCGAGATCGACGGGCACCGGATCCTGCGCGCCGAGGCCCCGGCGGCCCCGAACGCCATCGCAGCGATCCTGCTCACGCTGCACGAGACCACCGGCGTCCAGCCGCACTGCTACTTCGCCTGGGCCGAAGGAAGCCCGCTGACCCACATGTTCCGCTACTTCCTCCTCGGCCGCGGGGACACCGCCCCCGTCACCCGGGAGATCATCCGCCGCCACCAACCCGACCCCGCCCGCCGCCCGGGCATCCACGTCGCGGGCTGACGGCGAACCGGGAACGCCCGCCCCGGGGAGGGCCCTTCGGCCGGCCCTGACGGGGGGCGGGGGCTAGTCGCCGCCCCCGCCGCCGCCCCCGCCGTCGCCCCCGCCGTCACCGCCCCCGCCGTCACCGCCCCCTCCGTCACCGCCGCCGTCCCCGCCGTCCGCACCCCAGCCGTCGCCGCCGCCGGGCTCGTTGTCGTCGCTCCCGTGCCCGAGGTTGGTGAACCAGGGGCGGTCCCACCCCGCGTCGGAGGCGAGGGGCTCGCCCCCGCTCGCCGGACGCCGCTCCGGCCGGAACCGCGCCGAGCCCGTCGTGTCCCCGAGCCCGAAGGCGACGGCGAAGACCTGCGCCATGACCGCGTCCAGCGGGTCGGGGCTCTCGTACCGCACAGGGGTGAGCGGCAGCAGAACCGCGCCCGGTTCCGGCGCCTGCCGGCGCGGGGGTCTCGTCAGCAGGGCGACGCACCGTTCGTCGCGCAGCAGCCGCGAGGTCAGCGCGTTCTCACGGCGCAGCACCCAGTGCCGCCCGGGCAGTCGCGCCTCCGCGTACCTCTTGGACTTGCGGAACTTCCTCTTCAGCACGAGCTCGGCCGTGACGTCGCCGACCGTCAGGCGCAGGCCGCCGGACGGGTCGGCGGCGAACGGGGCATAGCCGTGCGGCGCCCGGATCCGTACGGCGGGGGCGTCCGGTCCCCAGACGTCCACGCGCACCAGACGCCGGTCCACGGCGACGGTGATCGGGCCGGCCGGGCCCGGTGCGAAGCGCCGCGCGATCCAGAGCGGTACGTCCTCGGCCCTGGCCCGGTCCGCCAGGGCGGCCACCTGGGCGGGCCCGCCGCACCGCCGCACCGCCAGCTCTCCCAGCGTGCGGGCGAACTCGGCGGCCTGTCGCACCCGCACCGGCGTCGCGGCGCCCGTGACGCGGGTCACCGGCACCACCGCCGCGCCCTCCGCCAGCCGTTCGAGCGGGCGCTCCGTGCCACCGGCTCCGAGCCAGCATCCGCGCTGGAACGCCTCGGCCATGGCGGCGAGGTTCAACTCGTCGAGCGGCGTGGATCTGCCGCCGTCGCGCAGGTGGTCCCCGGTCAGTTCCACGGTCCGCGCGAGCGGGTTCCACGACCGTTCGCCGTACAGCACCTGACTCACCACTGCCCCCCGTACACGCGCACTCGTCCCGTACAGCCCACCTTCACACACCCCGGCAGGACCCCGTCACGGGGGCGGCCCGTCCGGGAGCGCACCGCGGGGCGGACGCTCTCGGCGGCGGACGCCGGGCGGGTGCTACTTGCTGACGGCGAAACGCATCAGCGCGTGTTCGTCGCCCTGCTTGACCTTGCCCGTCACGTTGATCACTTCGAGCTTCCAACCGCCCCCGACCCGCACCGCCTTGGCCACGGCACAGCCGTTGTCCTGGGTGAGCAGGCTCGGCCAGATGTCGGCGACCTGCTGAGGGTGGCCCCCGGTCGCGTCGTAGACCTTGAAGCTGATGTTGCGCGCCTTCTGGAAGGAGCTGCCCTTCTTGTACGCCGCGGCCAGGAACACGATCGACGTGACGTTGGGCGGTATCCGGGCGAACTCGACGGTCACCGTCTCGTCGTCCCCGTCCCCGTGCCCGGTCTGGTTGTCACCGCTGTGCACCAGCGAGCCGTTGCCCATCGGGTCGAGCGAGTCGAGACCCGCGAGGCGCACCGGGTCGCTGCCCTGCATGGCGACGGCGATGAGGTCGAGGTCGGTGCCGGTCTTGCGGCGCAGCTTGCCGAGCACCCCGCCGCTGCTGCCGGCGGTGGGGTCCCACGAGACCCCGATGGACAGGTGGGTCACTCCGTCCAGGTCGGCCGGGCCGTCTTCCTTGGTGAGGGTGATCATGTCTCGCTCATCCTTTTACGTGAAGGGACTACAACACGCAGAGTGTGCCTGGCGCCTCCGCGGTTCCCTCGCGCCCCCCGTGCTCCCGCACGAAGACGGCCCGCACGACCACGGCCCCGCTGTGCCGCCCCTGAACCACGCCCGGCGCAGCCGCGGGCCGCCCTGCTCGCCCCCGCCGGTCAGGCGAGGTCCGTCAGGCGAGGTCCGTCAGATCCTCCGCGAAGACCTGCGACAGCGGCTGCGGTCCCACGTACTGCTGGCAGTTGCACCGGCCGGCCTCGTAGCGCAGCGGCTTCCTGTCCGCGTCCCAGGCCGTCGGCACTTCGACGCGTTCGTGGCACCGGCCCTGCTTGTCGTGCTTGGCGAGATGGTGGGTGCAGCCGCACACCGGCTCCGGCGACCTGTGCGCCGCTTCGACGGCCAATCGTTCCTGCCGCGCGGCCTCCAGCAGTTGCAGCTTGCGCTCATGCCGATGGCGCAGCGCGGTGCGGATGTTCTCGGCCGCCCACGCGAAGCCGCCCGTCCAGAAGACGATGAGAACCCACCAGAACCAGTCCACCGGCTGCCCCTTTCCCCCGACCTGCCGAGGCACAGCATAAAGGCCCGCCCGAGGCGCCCGGTCCTGCCGTACGCGCCTCGGGCACGGCTCCTAGGCGGAGTCGCGGACCGTGCCGACGGCCCTCAGCGTGCGTACCGCCGCGCTCTTGAGGGCGGGGTGTTCGCGCACCAGCCGGTGGGCCGCTCGCAGCGGCTCGTGGCGGAGCCAGTGCAGGGCGGCGCCGGGGCCGGGTGTGCGCAGCGCTCCTTCGTGGACCATGAGGTCTCCTGTCTTGAAGGAGTTCTTGTAGGCGGCCTCCCCCCTGCCGAAGTCGACGAGGCGGACACCGGACGCGGCGGCGGCTTCGATCATGCGCAGGTAGAGGATCCGGCCGGGCGAGAAGGTGGCGACGGTCCTGTCGTAGGAGGGGAACCAGCAGGAGAGGACCGTGCGCGAGCGCAGGCCGAAGTGGGCGGCGACCGGCCGGTCGCCCGCGTAGAGCACCGAGAGGATGCCGGAGCAGTGCGGTGAGGCCGAGGCGGCGAGCCGCTCGACGAGGTGGACGATCCACCGCTGGGTGAAGGGGTCGCGACGGCCCGTGCGGCGGTAGTGGGCCGACTTCCAGCGGACGAGGGTCCTCAGCGCCGCCGGATCGCGTTCGTCGTGGACGAACCGCAGGGCGCCGAGGTGCCGGGCCAGCCGGCGTTCCTGGGCCCGGGTGGTCTTGACCAGGCTGGGCGAGTGGGCGCGCAGGTGGGTCTCGTACGCCTCGTATCCCTGGGCGAGGTCGACGACGGGGGACGCGAACCGGCCCGTCGCGTACGGGAGGAAGAGGTCCTGGCCGCTTTCCAGGTGGTTGAACTCCCAGGCGTTCAGGGAGCAGGCGCGCATGAGATGGTGCGGGTCCAGCCGCGCGTCGTCGGGATGCAGGACGGCGCCCTGGCAGTCGGAGACGCCCAGGCCGACCGCGCGCCCGTGGCCCCACCGGCCCCTCTGGTAGGGGAAGTAGCCGACCGGTTGCCGCCCCCGGCGCAGCACCGCCACCCGGGCGTCGCGGCGTACGCGGCCGATGGCCTGAGTGAACTCCGCGCTCATGAAGGGGTTGGCAGGGGCGGAGGCCGTGGTGAGGCGTAGTTCGTTCCAGAGGTCGACGTCGCTCGGGGCGAGTTCGCCGGCGTGCACGATGTCGATGCGTGGAGTCGTCATGGGGGGTCCCTGGGTTCTGGTTCACGGGCGGGAAGTCGTCCGCCGGGCCGTGCGTCGGGCGCGGTGACTCGGGCCGTGGGGCGCGCAGGCGTGCGGCGACGCGGCGGGCACACGTGGGCGCACCGGTTCGTCCGGTCCGGTCCGGTCAAGGTCCGGGCGGACACGGGGGGCCGCGCCGGCCGGCCGCGCAGGTGAGCAGTACCTGGCAGAGGCGCCGCCCGTCGTCGGCGCCGGCTCGTGCGCGGCGGCTCGGGTCCGCGGCCGGCGCGGCGGACGTCCGCGCGAACAGCAGAGCGCGAAGACGGCCGAACAGGGAGCACAGACCCGCCTGCACCCTGGCCGGGAGCCGGAACCGGGAACGGGCCACGGCACGCAGCGCACACACCGTGACCAGGGTCATCGCCAGATGGACCGCCCCGCCCGAGCCGCCGTGGAGCAGCCCTCCCGCGGGGCTGGGGGCGGAGGCGGCGAAGGAGAAACAGCAGCAGGCCGCGGCCTGTGCCGACACCATGGCGCCGAGGTCGGGCAGCAGGGCGCCGGCCCCGGACGCGCGCGACCGCAGCAGGGCGCCCGCGAGGAGGACCAGCGCCACGACGAGGCAGGCGGCGCAGGAGACGGTGCGTTCGAAGACCAGGTGGTAACCGGCGGCGGCCAGGGCCGTCGTGGCCAGGGCCAGGCCGACGGCCGGCAGCGTCCCGGTCCCGGTCCCGGTCCCGCCGTCGGCGTGCGGACCGCTGTGGCGGGCGAGGGCGAGCGGGTGCACGGTCATGTCCCGTCCATGGTCGAGGAGACACGCGGCCCGTGGTCCGGAACGGGGAAACCGCCCGGTGCGAACGTTCGGGCGACCGGTCACGTCTGCGGGTGAACCCGCGCCGGCGCGCTGTGCCCGCCCGGCCTCGGTCGGCCTCGTCGCCGTCCACCGCTCCGGGCATGTGCCGCCTCGGCGACGCCCACCAGGACGCGGCTGACGACGATGGCGTACAGCGAGGACGGCCCCAGCGGTGCGGTGCCGAACAGGGCGTACAGCACGGTGGCGGCGACCAGCAGGCGCTTGCGGCCGAGCCGGTCGACGAGGGCTCCGGCGAACGGCGCGAGGACGGCCGGCGACAGGGCGTGCACGGTGAGGACGAGCGGGACGAGGGCCGCGCTGCCGGGGACGCCCCGGAAGTGGTCCTGTGTGCGCGGCAGGACCGGGGCGATCAGGACGGCGCCCAGGACGAGCGGGCGACTGCCGGCCATCAGGAGCACGGCGGGCAGCCGGCCCCGACGGCCGGGGGCATCCGTGTCACGGCGAGCGGGCGGGGCGTCGGAAGAGGGCATGACGGCACTCCGTGGAACGCGAGGCGGGACGGGCGCCGCGCAGCGGACCGGCCGCAAGGGCCGTCGGCGTACGGGCGCGGCGGTGTCCCACGACCATGCGGTCCGGGTTTTGGCCTGCCCGGTCCCCGCGTCGTCGAAGTTGCCGATGCGGTCGATCCGGTGCCTGGATGGCCTTCGCCGCCCCTCCCCCAGCGCTCGCCCCGAGCCGCGGTGGCT
>NZ_JBHVYK010000082.1:0-36355 GCF_042880855.1 Streptomyces sp. NPDC058291 | reverse complement strand
CAGCGCCGTGCCTGCGGGGGCCGGCGCCGCGGAGGCGGGGGCGGGGGCGGCGGAGGCCGGGGCGGGGGCGGCGGAGACGACCTTCGCGCCGGGCATGGCGGCCGCGCAGCGCGAACAGCACTCCAGTGCCTGCCACCAGCGGCCTTCCCGGTCGGTGAGCACGGCGAGGACGACCGCGCCGCCGCACCGCCAGGGCTCGCCCCGCGTCCGCCGGTCGTCGGGGCGGATGTGGGTGTGACAGCTCTCCGCCCGGCACGCGCAGTACGCCTGGGGCCGAGGCCCCGCGGCGGCCTGCAGGTGAGCCTTCAGATGGGTGACCGCGGCCGCACGGCCGACGGCCGCGGACGGCAGACGTCGCGGTGCACAGGACGGGCGGCTGCACGAGACGCGCACCGCTGTGCTGCCGCGCTCGGCGGCGTCCAGGCGCACGGTCCACCTGCGTCCCCGGACACGTTCGTCCTGCTCGCTCGCCGCAGCCTCCGTCATCCCGCTCTTCCTCCCGTTTCCCATGACCACAACGCCTGCACCGCCCCTGCCGTCACGGGCAGGGACGCCGGCGGCGCTCACCGTACGCGGCGGACGACCGCGTCGACGGGGAAACGGACTGCGGCTCACCCGATCCGGCGCAAGCGCCGTACCCCGCGGGGAGAACGGAGCGGACAGGCGAGTCGGTCGGGGGCCGCACGGCCTCGCTCGACCGGCGAGCGGATGTCCGAACGGACGCCCGACCGGGTCACCGACGGACACGTCCCGGACGTGCGGGGGTGACGCTCAAGCCGAGGCGCCGACCGGGGAGTCGTCCGCGTCGGTCACGCCGTAGCCGGGGACCGAGGGCCAGCGCACCGTCAGCACCACGGACTCCTCCTCCGCGAACCAGGAGTGGTCGACGCCGTGGCCCCACACGACGTAGTCCCCCTGCCGGGCCAGGAGAACGGTGCGCCCGGGCAGCTCCACGCGGAAACGCCCGCTGATGAGGACCAGCAGGGCGGTGCGCTCCTCACCGGTCACCCACTCGGCGCGCTCGTCGCCCCGGGGGTGGATACCCCACTTGATCTCGACGGCCTCGCTGTGGCGGGGATCGGAGGCCTCCTTGAAGTGCCCCAGCAGCCACCCGCGGTCCAGGGCCGCGTCGTTGCCCGCATTGCCCACGTACACGCTGTCGGTCATGGCTCCGAAAGGTAGCAGCCTGCCGTACCGGCGCCGCCGGGACCGCGTACCGACTCCCGCCCCACGCGACGTGTAGTCCTCTCGGCGGGCCGCGTCCCGCGCGTCGTGCACCGTACGGCCCCCTCGGAGTGGCCGCGTGATGAGGTCGACACCAGATTGTTCTGAGTGTCCGTCGAACGTCCTCACGAAAGGGGCCCGCATCGTGCGCGTCAAGTCGCTGACGCTGGCCGCGGCCGGCCTGGCCCTGCTGGCCCCGGCCACCCCGTCCGTCACGGTGCGCTCGTCCCCGGCGGCGGCCGGGGCGTCGGCGTCCCGCAAGGCGGCGGCCGGGGCGTCGGCGTCCCGAAAGGAGGGCGGCGTGCGGGCCGCCGACCTGCTGACCCGGGTGCGCGAATGCACCCCGGTCTCGCGCGGCCGCTACCGCACCGATGACGACATGCCCGCCACGGTCCCGGTCTGCGGCACCGACGAGGCGGTGTTCTGGACGGCCGACATGGACATCGACTGCGACGGCCGTCCGAGCTCCCGGTGCAACAGCGGCACCGACCCGCTGTTCTCCGACGCCACCGCCTACCAGCAGTCCGACGGCCGCTATCTGAGCGCCGAGTCGCTGCCGTACATCGTCGTGCCCGGGGTGAGCGCGCTGTGGGACTACCGCGCCCACGGGGTGGGCGGAGGATCGGTCGCGGCCGTCGTCTACGGGGACCGGGTCCAGTACGCCGTGGTGGGCGACATCGGGCCGCGCGAGATCATCGGCGAGGCGTCCTACGCCACCGCGAAGGCGCTCGGCATCCGCCCCGACCCGCACGGCGGCGGCACGCCCTCCGGCGTCACCTACATCGTCTTCAAGAACTCCCGTGCGACGCCCATCGAGAGCCACGCCTCCGCGGTGTCGGTGGGGGAGCGGCTGGCGCGGGCGTTCGTGCGGGGAACGGGGGCGAGCGAGCCGCCGACGCCCCCACCCTCAGGGCAACCGGCGACCGGAACCGTCACGACGCCGCAGGAGGGGGCCCCGCAGGACGACTGGGGGCCCGCCGCGGCGCCGGACGCGCAGGACCCCCCGGAACCGCCCCAGGAGACGGACGCCGAGAGCGGGACCCAGGCCGACCCCGCGGAGAACCCCGACACGCACGGGGACCCGGCCGCCGAGAAGAGCGAGCAACCCGGGCAGGACGACGGGGACTGGTGAGAGGGCTCGCGCGGCCGGCCGGCCGGTGCAGGACCGGTGCGAGGCACCGTTCCCCGGCTCGCCTCTTCGCGGCCGCCCGGCCCAGGTCGGCTCAGCGGCTCCGTCGGGCGGCCCCCCTGGGCGGGCAGGAGGGGCCGGTCCGGGCCGCGGGTCACACCTTGCGGTAGGTGTACGCCTCCTGGGCCGCCACCTCCACCGCGTCGAGGTCGGCGCCCGCGGCCGACGTGACGACCGCGGCCACCGCCCCCTCCACGAAGGGGGCGTCCACCAGACGCGCGGTCTCGGGCAGCTCGTCCCCCTCCGCGAGCAGCGCCTTGACCGTGAGGACGGCGCTGCCCAGATCGGCGAGGACCGCGACCCCGGCGCCCCGGTCCACGGACGCGGCGGCGGCGGCGACCAGCTCGGCGCTGGTGCCCAGCCCGCCGCCCTCCGTACCGCCCGCCGCGGCGACCGGCACGGCAGCGCCGCCGGCCGCCAGACCCCGTGCCAGTTGGGCCACGGCCTCGGCCACCTGCGCGCTGTGCGACACCAGCACGACTCCGACCGGCTTCTGCGCGCTCACGGGCGCCTCACTTCCCCTCGGTCTCGGCCAGGGCGGCGACGAGGAGCGCCGCCGAGGTCGCGCCGGGATCCTGGTGGCCGATGCTGCGCTCGCCGAGATAGCTGGCCCTGCCCTTGCGCGCCTGCAGCGGCGTCGTCGCCTCGGCGCCCTGCTCGGCGGCCGAGCGGGCGGCGCCGAAGCCGCCCGGGAGGGCGTCGACGGCCGGCACGAGCGCGTCGATCATGGTCTTGTCGCCGGGCGCGGCGCCGCCCAGCTGCATCACGGCGTCCACGCCCGCGCGCAGCGCCTCGGCGAGCCGCTGCTCGTCGACCTGTTCCGCGTCGCCCAGCGCTTTGCCGGTCCGCCGCAGCAGCGTGCCGTACAGCGGCCCGGAGGCCCCGCCGACCGTCGAGATCAGCTGACGTCCCGCGAGCGTCAGAACAGCGCCGGGAGTCGTGGGCGACTCCTTCTCCAGCGCCGCGGCCACCGCGGTGAATCCGCGCCGGAGGTTGCTGCCGTGATCGGCGTCCCCGATGGGCGAGTCGAGGGCGGTGAGCCGGTCCGCCTCGCGGTCCACGGACGCGGCGGTCGCCGTCATCCAACGGCGGAAGAAGTCGGCGTCGAGCACTGGGTCTCCTTGCGTGGTCGGTACGGTCCGAGCGCCTGTCCCTGCCTCAGACGCCCCAGCGCAGGCCGGCCGTCTTCACCGGCGCGTTCCACAGGCGCAGCCGCTCCTCGTCGACCTCGCAGAGGGTGACCGAGGCGCCGGCCATGTCGAGGGAGGTCACATAGTTGCCGACGAGCGTGTGGGCGACGACCACCCCGCGCTGCGCCAGCACCCGCTGCACCTCCGCGTTGAAGCCGTACAGCTCCAGCAGCGGCGTCGCGCCCATGCCGTTGACCAGGACGAGGACCGGGTTGCCGGGGGTGATGTCGTCGAGGATCGCCTGGACGGCGAAGTCGGCGATCTCGCCGGAGGTCATCATCGGCCGCCGCTCCCGCCCCGGCTCGCCGTGGATGCCGACGCCCAGTTCCAGCTCGCCGGCCGGCAGGTCGAAGGTCGGACTGCCCTTGGCGGGCGTCGTGCAGGCGCTGAGCGCCACACCGAAGCTGCGGGAGCTCTCGTTGACCTGCCGGGCGATCGCCTCGACCCGCTCCAGCGGCTGCCCCTCCTCGGCCGCGGCCCCGGCGATCTTCTCCACGAACAGCGTCGCGCCCGTGCCGCGCCGACCGGCCGTGTAGAGGCTGTCGGTGACGGCCACGTCGTCGTCGACCAGGACCTTCGCGACCTGGATGCCCTCGTCCTCGGCGAGCTCGGCCGCCATGTCGAAGTTGAGCACGTCGCCGGTGTAGTTCTTCACCACGAACAGCACGCCGGCCCCGCTGTCGACGGCCGCGGCCGCGCGCACCATCTGGTCCGGCACCGGCGAGGTGAACACCTCGCCCGGACAGGCCGCGGAGAGCATGCCCGGCCCGACGAAACCGCCGTGCAACGGCTCGTGCCCCGAGCCGCCGCCGGACACCAGCCCCACCTTGCCCGCCACCGGAGCGTCCCGCCGTACGATCACCCGGTTGTCGACGTCGACGATCAGTTCGGGATGAGCGGCCGCCATCCCGCGCAGCGCATCCGCGACGACGGTCTCGGGAACGTTGATCAGCATCCTCATGGATACCTCCCAGTGAGGCTAGTAGATGCGGCACCACCTCCATTCTGCCGGTCAGGCCGGGCTGGGTCACTTGGCGGACGCGGCGGCGCGCGGCGATCGGGGACGGGCCCCCGCCCGGACCGGCGCTCCGGCGGCGCCGGATCGGGTGGCCGGAGAGCAACTGCCGTACCTGCGGGGCGAGTCGGTACCCGGTCCGCCGAGAATTCGTCGCTGCGGACGAGGCGCCCGGAGAGTTCTGCCGTGCGTTACTTGTGTCTGCGGGACCTTCGCCCGGCGAGGGTCCACCGTTCGTCTGCTCTTCACGCAGAGTGGGCTTCGGACTCGTAGGGTTACGCCGCCGCCCCCCCACACCGTCGCTTCTGTCCGGAGGACCGTCATGGCCGCCGTCAAGGATCCCCAGCGCACCAGGCACCCCCTCGCCGCCCTCGCCGGCGCCGTCGCCCTCACCGCCACGTCGATCGGGGTGTGGTCCGCCACCGCCTCCACCGCGCAGGCCGCCGCGCTCCCCGCCCCCGACCACGTCGTGGTGGTGGTCATGGAGAACCACGCCTACGCGCAGGTGATCGGCAGCTCCAGCGCCCCGTACCTCAACAACACCCTCAAGGCGGGCGGCGCCGACCTCACGCAGTCCTACGGTCTCACCCACCCCAGCGAACCGAACTACTACATGCTGTTCTCGGGCTCCAACCAGGGCCGCACCGACGACAGCTGCGTCTCCGTCGGGTCCCTCTCCAAGCCGAACCTGGCCTCGGAGCTGATCGCCGAGGGCAAGACGTGGGCGAGCTACAACGAGTCGCTGCCCAGCCAGGGTTCGACGACGTGCAGCAGCGGCGACTACGCCCAGAAGCACAACCCGTGGTTCGCCTTCTCCAACGTGCCGACGAACACCGCGAAGACGTTCGCGCAGTTCCCGACCGACTACACGACCCTGCCGAAGGTGTCCTTCGTCGTGCCGAACCTGTGCAGCGACATGCACGACTGCTCGGTCTCCACGGGGGACACCTGGATCAAGAACAAGCTGGGCGCGTACGCCGCCTGGGCCAGGACCCACAACAGCGTCCTCGCCGTCACCTTCGACGAGGACAACAGGCTGTCCGGCAACCGCATCCCCACCCTCTTCTACGGAGAGCACGTCACGCCCGGCAGCTCCAGCTCCGCCACCTACAACCACTACAACGTGCTGCGCACCCTGGAGGACCTCGCCGGGCTGAGCGCGCACGCGGGCAACGCGGCCGCGGCGTCCGACATCACCGGCATCTGGAACTGACGCCGGTGTACCTCGCGGACTCCCGCGCCGCGACCGCCGCCGCCCCGGACTCCGGTCCGGGGCGACGGCCGGCCGCGGTGCCCTCCACCGTGCTGGCGCTGGGGGCGGTCAGCCTGATCACCGACGTCTCCTCGGAGATGGTCACCGCCGTCCTGCCGCTGTACGTGATCACGGGCCTCGGTCTGTCGCCGCTCGGCTTCGGGCTCCTCGACGGCATCAACAACGGCGTCGGCGCGCTGGTGCGGCTGGCCGGCGGCCACCTCGCCGACCGGGGAGGACGCCGGCACAAAGCGGTGGCGGGCCTCGGATACGGACTGTCGGCGGTGTGCAAACCGCTGCTGCTGCTCGCCCACAGCCTCCCGGCGATCAGCGCGGTGCTCGCGGCCGACCGTACCGGCAAGGGACTGCGCACGGCGCCCCGGGACGCGATGATCTCGCTGGCCACCGAGCCCGGGCGCCGGGGCAGGGCGTTCGGCGTGCACCGCGCCATGGACACCACCGGCGCGCTGCTCGGCCCGCTCGCCGCCTTCGCGGTGCTGCGGGCCACCGTCGACGGCTACGACGCGGTCTTCGCGGTCAGCGGCTGCGTCGCCGTGCTCGGCGTCCTGGTGCTGGTGCTGTTCGTGCCCCGGCAGGTCGCCTGCGCCGCGGCCGTCGGGCCGTCCGGGCCGCAGCAGCCGACGCTGCGGGACGCGCTCGGGCTGCTGCGCCGCCCGCGACTGCGCCGGCTCATCGCGTGCGCGACCCTGCTCGGCCTGACCACCGTCAGCGACTCCTTCCTGTATCTGCTGCTGCAGCGCGACGGGGACCTGCCCGCCCACCTGTTCCCGCTGCTGCCGCTGGGCACCGCCGGCGTCTTCCTCACGCTGGCCGTGCCCCTCGGCGTGCTCGCCGACCGGGTCAGCCGGCGGCGGCTCTTCCTGGCCGGTCACGGCGTGCTGCTCGCCGGCTACGGCCTCGTCCTGTGCCCGTGGGACGGCGTCCCTGCCGTGATCGCCGTCCTCGTGCTGCACGGCGCGTTCTACGCGGCCACGGACGGCGTCCTCGCGGCCGCCACCGCCGAGGCCGTCCCGGCCGGCCACCAGGGCGCGGGGCAGGCGCTGGTCGGCACCGGGCAGGCGCTGGCCCGGTTCGCCTGCTCGCTCGCCTTCGGCGCGGCCTGGAACCTGTGGGGCCCGCGCACGGCACTGTCCGTCACCGCGGGGGCGCTCGCCGTCGGAGCCGTCGTCGCCGCGTTCGTGCTCCGCGGCGGCGAGGAGGCGACCGCATGACCAGAACCACCCGCCTGGCGATCCTGCTGGCCGCCGTCCTGCTGCTGGGGACCGTCGGCGCCGGGGCCGTGCTGCACGCCGCCCACCGGTCCGGGCTGCGCGACCAGCAGCAGGCGGACGGTCCGGCCGTACGGGCCGGGAGCGTCTCGCTGCTGCCCACGGGCGGACGCCGGCTGCTGGTGCGCAACCTGGCCTGGGGCCCGCACCGCGACGAGATCGCCACGGTGCCCGCCGAACGTCCGCAGGGCCCGCGCACCGCGTCGGGCGTCACGTGCCTGCGCTTCCACGCCGCGGCCGGCACCGGCGTCTGCCTGCAGGCCGTGCACGGCGCGCTGCGGGACGGCTACCGGGCGGTGGTGCTCGACGCGCACCTGCGCGAACGGCGCCGCTTCCCGGCGGCGGGCATCCCCACCCGGGCGCGGGTCTCGCCCTCCGGCCACCTGGTGGCCTGGACGGTCTTCGTCAGCGGGGACTCCTACGCCGGCACGGACTTCTCCACCCGCACCGCCGTCGTCGACACCCGCACCTGGGCGATCGACGACAACCTGGAGACCTTCCACGTCGTCAAGGACGGCCGCCCCTACCAGGCCGCCGACGTCAACGTCTGGGGTGTCACCTTCGCCGACGACACCCGCTTCTACGCCACGCTGGCGACGGGCGGCCGGACCTACCTCGTTCGGGGCGACCTCACCGCGCGCACCCTCACCACCGTGCACCGCAACGTGGAATGCCCCTCCCTCTCCCCGGACGGCGCGCGCCTCGCCTACAAGAAACGCGTCGAGGGCGCACCGGCCGACGCGCCCTGGCGCCTGTACGTCCTGGACCTGCGCACGATGCGGGAGACGGCGACCGCCGAGCGGCGCAGCGTCGACGACCAGGCTCTGTGGGCCGACGGCTCGACCCTCGTCTACGCCCTCCCCGGCGACTACGGCTCGGACCTGTGGAGCGTTCCCGCCGACGGCTCCGGCGCGGCCCGCCCGCTGATGACCTCGGCCGTCGCCCCCGCCTACGTGGAGTGAGAGCGCCCTGGGGCCGCGAGGAGCCGCCGTCCGGCGACAGGGCGCTCCGGCGGCAGGCGCGGGACAACGGTCACGACGAGAACGTCATCGGCTCCGGCCGGCGGCTCAGGCGACGAGGGCCTGACCCCGGCCGAGGCGGTCGAGGAGCCGGCCGCGGTGAAGGCCTGCCACCGGAGCGAGGAGATCGGGGTGCCGCAGCAGCGCCGCGGCGCTGAGGTCGCGGTCGTCGGGGGCCACCAGGCGTCGGAAGCCGGGCGTCGTCCCCGGCACCTGGTCCGCTCCGGTGAGCGCGGCCACCGCCCCGGCGGCCAGGCCGGCGTCGCCGAGCAGACAGGCCGCCCAACTCGCCACCACCTCGTCCACCCAGGTCCGCCAGGCCCGGTCGCCGTCGGCCAGGTCGGCGTCGGCGTCCGCGCCGCTGATCCAGTCCAGGCGCGCCGAGCCGCCCGGGCCCGCCAGGCCGACCAGGGCGGCGTCCGTGGCGGTCGGGTAGCGCAGCCAGGCCGCGACCGTCGCCGCCTGCCGGGCCTGCGCCTCGCACAGCGCGCAGGCGAGCGCGCCGCCGCTCGCCGGATAGGCCCGCGTCAGCCATTGCGCGGTGGCGGCGATGAGCGAGGAGAGGTCGGCGAACACGGTGGGCCCTCCGGAAGGTGCGGCGGCGAAGAGCAGCGTGGAGAAGGGGGGGAGCTGCCGAGAACCGTAGCCCGCGACCCGCACGCGACGACATGTGTCCTCGGCCACAGGGCCGCGGCTGCCGGAGAGGCGGTCGCGGAAGCTGCGGGCGCAGGACGGCCCGGGAGGACCAGGGGCGGCCCAGGTCGGCGCGGGGCGGCCCTCGGTGATACTGGAGCGGTGCCGCACACACCGCAGCCACCCGCCCCGGACCCGTCGCGACCTGTCGCGCCCCTCACACCCGTCGCACCGGTCGCACCGGTCATGCCGGTCACACCCGACGCGCCGGCCGCGGTGGCGCGCCCGCTGCTCACCCAGTCCTGGCTGAACCTGACCTTCCTGCACTGGGCGGCCGATCCCGCGGACGTGGCCGGACTGCTGCCGCCCGGAACCGTCCCGGACACCCTGGACGGCGTCACCTACGTCGGTCTGGTCGCGTTCCGGATGCACCGCGTGGGCTGGTTCCGCCTGCCGGGCGTGCCCTATCTCGGCTCGTTCCCCGAGACGAACGTCCGTCTGTACTCGGTGGACGCGCACGGGCGCCGGGGCGTGGTCTTCCGCTCGCTCGACGCGTCCCGCCTGCTGCCGGTGGCCGTGGCGCGGGTCGGCTTCCGGCTGCCCTACGTGTGGTCGCGCATGACGATCGACGTCGACGGCGACACCGTCGCCTACACCAGCAGCCGCCGGTGGCCGGGTCCGCGCGGCGCCCGCAGCCGGCTCGCGGTGCGGGTGGGCGCGCGGATCGGGGAGCCCACCGCGCTGGAGCACTTCCTGACCGCGCGCTGGGGCCTGCACAGCGCCTTCTTCGGCCGGCCGATGTACCTGCCCAACGCCCACCCGCGCTGGCCGCTGCACCGGGCCGAGCTCGTGGAGTGCGAGGAGGACCTGATCGCGGCGGCGGGCCTGCCGGCGCCGACGCGGGAGCCGGTGAGCGTGCTGTACTCACCGGGGGTCCCGGTCCGCTTCGACCGTCCGGCGCGCCCGGCCGCCCCGGCGGGCATTCCGACGCCGTGACCTCGCGCGACGACGCCGTGACCTCGCGCGACGCACGCCGCCACCGCTTCCCGGCCGCCCGCGGCCTCGGACCCACGGGCTCACCGGAGGCGTGCCACCGGTTCACGCGCGTCGCCGCCCGGGCGGGCGCCCTCCGCCCCGTTCGGCAGCCGGCGCATGTCGCCGTGGGCGGGGTTGTTATGACGGCTGTCATGACGGATGCTGCCTGACGGCGCTCGCCGCTTCCGCGGACGACGGACCGGGAGGACCCGTAAGTGAGTGACACGATCGCACGGACGATGTGGGAGAGGTTCGAGCCGGTCCATCAGCTCGTCTACTTCGCCCCCGAGGTGCGCGAGACGGCCGACGGCCTCGGGATGCGCGGCTACTGGATGGGTTACTTCGCCCTGCGCGCGGCGCCCCTCGGGCCCGCTCCGGCCGCCGTCGTCACCGGTTGCTTCCACGTCTTCCACCCCGACCGGGTGGCGCGTGCGCTGCCGGACGCCTGGCAGCTCGCCTCTCCGCAGCAGGTGCTCCAGGCGCGCGAGCGGGCCGTGGACGCGGCGATGACCAGCCTGTACGGCCCCGACGTCGTCGCCTCCGCCGACCTGGCCGAGGCCGCCGACCTCGCCTGGCGGGCGGCCCTGGCCGCGGACACGGCGGGACGTGTGCTGAGCGCCGCCAACCAGGCGCTGCCCCGCCCCGCGCAGCCTCACGTCAGGCTCTGGCAGGCCGTGACCACCCTGCGCGAACACCGCGGCGACGGCCATGTGGCGGTGCTGGTGAGCCGCCGGCTGGGGCCGGTGGCGGCGATGGTGCTCAAGAGCGCGGCGGGGGAGACCGACGCGGAGTTCCAGCGCCGCACCCGCCAATGGGGCTCCGGGCCGTGGCGGGCCGCGCAGGAGGAGCTGGGGGAGCGCGGCTGGCTCGACGCGCAGGGGCGTCTCACCGCGGCCGGGGCGGCCGCCCGCGAGCAGATCGAAGCCGACACGGACGCCGCCGCGGCAGCGCCGTGGACGGCCCTGGGCCCCGATGCCACCGCCCGCCTCGCCCGGCTGCTGGAACCGCTGGCACGCACCGTCCTGGACTCCGGGATCGTCCCGGACGCCAACCCGGTCGGGCTCACCGACGGCACGTGGGGCCCTCCCGGACGACCGGGGGCCGCCGACCGGTCACCCGTGAGGGTCACCCGCGACGAGTGACCGGCGACCGGCGATCCCTGACCGGGCCGGACGCGGTGGGCCGGGCAGGGGCCGAGCCGGGGGCGCAAGCGGGCCGGCCGGGGCCTGGTGGTGTCCTCTCCGCGTCGCCGGCCCGGTTCTGATCGCGACAGGACCGGGCCCCTCTCAGTAGGCTTCCTCGCATGCGGATCTCCGTTTCCTCGGACATGGACGAACCGGTGGCGCGCGCCCTCGTCGCCGAACTGCGCGGCCGCGGGCACGACGTCGTCCCGCACGGGGCCCTGCGCCCCGGCGACGACCCGCGATGGGCGGTGTGCTCGGAGGCGGCCGCGCGGGACGTCGCCGACGGCACCTCCGAGCAGGCGGTGGTGTGCTGCTGGACCGGCACCGGCGCGTCGATCGCCGCGAACAAGGTGCCCGGCGTCCGGGCCGCGCTGTGCGCCGACGCGTACACCGCCGACGGGGCCCGCCGCTGGAACGACGCGAACGTCCTCGCGCTCAGCCTGCGCCTGACGTCCGAGCCGCTGCTGAGGGAGATCCTGGACGCCTGGTTCTCGGCCGAGACGGGCGGGGACGCCGAGGACCGGCAGAACGTGGCCCACGTCGAGAGCCTCGACGCCGGCCGGGCGGGTTCGCCCGGGTAGCGCGCGCCCCCTTACGGACGGCTCCGCTCCTCCGTATGGTCGCCCGGCCCTGCCGGTACCCGGCGGACGCGGCAGGGCGGGCAGGTGACGCGGCAGGGCGGGCAGGTAAGGACAGACATACGCCTGCGAGCGAACCCGCCCGGGAAGGGAACCCGAGATGTCCGTCGACCCGAGGCGAAGGCTCGCCCGCGGCCGGGCAGGGCGCACGGAGCGGGGCGGACGGCGCAGGACGAGGGGCAGGAGGGGGACCGTCGTGCGCCCTGGCACGGAGTCCCGCCGGGCGCCTACAGTGGTCGGCCCGGCCCGCGCGGATCCCGCGGGGCGAGCCCCACCGGCCCGTGGTCACCCGTCCCCGCCCGGCGCCGCCGGACCCGCAACGGCTCCGCACACCGGCGTCGCCCGGGCGACGGGTGTGACGACCACCCACGCGACAGGCACCATCCGTGACCCGCTCGGACCGCGCGTGGGCCGCCCGCGGCACGAGCGCACGTCGAGAGCCCCTGGAGGCCGCTGTGACCCGACCGTGCATCGCCCTGATCGCCGACCCCACATCGCCCGAAGGCTGCCGTGAATACCTCGCCGACGCCGTGGAGCTGCTGACCGGCGCACCTCCCGTCCGGGTCGACTCCCGGCACTTCGCGACCGGCGGAACCGGTCGCGCCGCCCGGCACGGGAACCGGTTACGCCTGCAGGTCCCCGAGCAGCGGCTCGACTTCGTGCCCGACGTCGTCCTGCTCTACGAGATCCCGCCGCACCACCGGCGGGCCCTCGCCGGATTCCAGCGAGTCCTGGACAGCCACGGCGTGGCGACCCTCGCCGCCGGCCCGGAGGCCTGGCGGACCGCGACCGAGAAGAACCTCACCGTCGAACGCTTCCTGCGGGACGGCATCGCCCAGATGGAGACCGCGGTGCTGTCGCGGCCCTCCGCGCGCGAAGCGGCCGACGTGTTCGAGCGGCTCGGCCGCGACACCTGGGCCAGGCCCGTCGTCGGCACCGGCGGCAGCGACACCTTCCATGTCACCACCCCCGCCCAGCTGGAGCGCGCCGCCGTCTACTACGCCGAACGCGACACCGACTGGCTCCTGTCCCGCGACGCGGGCAACGTCACCGCCGACGGCCTGCGCCACCAGTTCCGGGTGTTCGTCCTGGGCGACCGGGTCGTGCACGCCCGTGAGCATCTGCAGCCGGCGACCGACACCCCCTGCAACACCTGCCAGGGCGCCACCGCCGTGCACCTCTCCGCGTCGGAGCTCCCGCCCCGGCTCGCCGAACTCGCCGTCGCGGCCACCGCGTCGGTGGGACTGCCCTTCGCCGGCGTCGACCTCGCCGTGGAGAACGGCGGGGTCGTCTTCGAGGTCAACGTGCAGCCCGCCTTCGTCGACGGCGAACGCGAACTGCACGCCGTGGCCGTGCCCTACGTCCAGGCGCACCTCGACGCCCTGGCGCCGGCCCGCGGCGGCCCGCGCCCGGGGCTCACCGCTTCCGCCTGAACCAGGCCCTTGGGCCCTCGTCCGTCGGCCGCACCCCGGCCGCCGGCGGGGGCCCGCACCGGGAACGGGCCGCGGTCCGGCTCCGGCGGGGACGGAACGCGGCCGAGCCGATCAGGATCGGAGAAGCGCCCGCCGCCGCGCTCCGGCTAGCGTGGCGTCCGACGGCACGAGCCGGGCGACGCCGGTCCGGACCGGGCGGCCCCCGAGGATGGAGAGACGATGAGCACGGCCCACAGGACGCAGCGCCGGTCGCCCGAGCCGCACCTCGCCGACAGCCATGACCTCATCAGGGTGCACGGGGCGCGCGAGAACAACCTCAAGGACGTCAGCATCGAGATCCCCAAGCGCCGGCTGACGGTGTTCACGGGGGTCTCCGGCTCGGGCAAGAGCTCCCTGGTCTTCGACACGATCGCCGCGGAGTCGCAGCGGCTGATCAACGAGACCTACAGCGCCTTCGTGCAGGGCTTCATGCCGAACCTGGCGCGTCCCGAGGTCGACGTGCTCGACGGGCTGACGACCGCGATCATCGTCGACCAGCAGAGACTGGGAGTCGACCCGCGCTCCACCGTGGGCACCGCCACCGACGCCAACGCGATGCTGCGCATCCTCTTCAGCCGGCTCGCGCGCCCGCACATCGGTCCGCCCAGCGCCTACTCCTTCAACACCGCCTCCGTGCGGGCGAGCGGCGCCATCACCGTGGAGCGCGGCAACAAGAAGGCGGTGAAGGCGACCTACTCCCGCACCGGCGGCATGTGCCCACGCTGTGAGGGCCGCGGCACGGTCTCCGACATCGACCTCACCCAGCTCTACGACGACAGCAAGTCCCTCAACGAGGGCGCGCTGACGATCCCCGGGTACAGCATGGACGGCTGGTACGGCCGCATCTTCACCGGCTGCGGCTTCTTCGACCCGGACAAGCCGATCAGGAGGTTCACCAAGCGGGAACTGCACGACCTGCTGCACAAGGAGCCGACCAAGATCAAGGTCGAGGGCGTCAACCTGACGTACGAGGGTCTGATCCCGAAGATCCAGAAGTCGATGCTGTCCAAGGACGTCGACGCGCTGCAGCCGCACGTCCGCGCCTTCGTCGAGCGCGCGACGACGTTCTCCGTCTGCCCCGAGTGCGAGGGCACCCGGCTGAGCGAGGGCGCCCGCTCCTCGAAGATCGACGGCGCCAGCATCGCCGACGCCTGCGCGATGCAGATCAGCGACCTGGCCGAGTGGGTCCGCGGGCTCGACGATCCCTCGGTGGCCCCGTTGCTCGGCGCGCTGCAGCACTCGCTCGACTCCTTCGCGGAGATCGGCCTCGGCTACCTCTCGCTCGACCGCCCCTCCGGCACCCTGTCGGGCGGCGAAGCCCAGCGCGTCAAGATGATCCGCCACCTCGGCTCCTCGCTCACCGACGTCACCTACGTCTTCGACGAGCCCACCACCGGCCTGCACCCGCACGACATCAGCCGGATGAACGACCTGCTGCTGCGGCTGCGGGACAAGGGCAACACCGTGCTCGTCGTGGAGCACAAGCCGCAGACGATCGCGATCGCCGACCACGTCGTGGACCTCGGCCCCGGCGCCGGCGCGGCGGGCGGCAGCGTCTGCTTCGAGGGCACCGTCGAAGGGCTGCGGGCCGGCGACACGATCACCGGCCGCCACCTCGACGACCGGGCCGCCCTGAAGAAGACGGTGCGCGAGCCCGCCGGCGCCCTGGAGATCCGCGGCGCCTCGGCGCACAACCTGCGCGACGTGGACGTCGACATCCCCCTCGGGGTGCTGGTCGTCGTCACCGGGGTGGCCGGGTCGGGCAAGAGCTCGCTCGTGCACGGCTCGGTCCCGGCCGGCGAGGGCGTCGTCTCGGTCGACCAGGGCGCGATCCGCGGCTCGCGGCGCAGCAACCCGGCCACCTACACCGGGCTGCTCGAACCGATCCGCAAGGCCTTCGCGAAGGCCAACGGCGTGAAACCGGCGCTGTTCAGCGCCAACTCGGAGGGCGCCTGCCCCACCTGCAACGGCGTCGGCGTCGTCTACACCGATCTGGCGATGATGGCGGGCGTCGCCACCACCTGCGAGGAGTGCGAGGGCAAGCGGTACCAGGCGTCGGTCCTGGAGTACCGTCTCGGCGGCCGCGACATCAGCGAGGTGCTCGCCATGCCGGTGACCGAGGCCGCGGAGTTCTTCGGCGCGGGTGAGGCGGCCACGCCGGCCGCGCACCGCGTGCTGACCCGTCTCGCCGACGTCGGGCTCGGCTACCTGAGCCTCGGCCAGCCGCTCACCACGCTGTCCGGCGGTGAGCGCCAGCGGCTCAAGCTGGCCACCCACATGGCCGAGAAGGGCGGCGTGTACGTTCTGGACGAGCCGACCACCGGCCTGCACCTCGCCGACGTCGAACAGCTGCTCGGCCTCCTGGACCGCCTCGTCGACTCGGGCAAGTCCGTCATCGTCGTCGAGCACCACCCGGCGGTGATGGCGCACGCCGACTGGATCATCGACCTCGGCCCGGGCGCCGGCCACGACGGCGGACGGATCGTCTTCGAGGGCACGCCGGCCGATCTCGTCGCGACCCGTTCCACCCTCACCGCGGAGCACCTCGCGGCTTACGTGGGCGCCTGAGGCGTCCGACCGGGCCCGCGCCCGCGGACCCGGGAACGAGCCGCCGACGCGGGCCCGGGAACGAGCCGCCGCCGGACGTTCAGTGGGCGCCCAGGCCGCCCCCGCCGAACGAGCCGCTGCTGCCCCGGCTCCAGCGCGGGCGCTTCTTGTCCGTGCTGGCCCGGGTCTGCATGTTGGTGAGTTCGTAGGGGGTCAGGGGTCGGCCGCCCTCCGTCATCCGGGGCACCTCTTCGGGCTCCCGGTTCTCGCGGATCTCGTGGACCGCGCCGCCCGGTGGGAGGTGCGGCTGTTCCTCGGGGCGCGGCCGGGCCGACTCGCGCGACTTGACGCGCGCGCCCAGCCAGAAGCTCCCGCCGAGCAGGCCGATGAGGGCCATGCCGACCACGAACAGCCCGAGGCTGAGCAGGCCGCTCGCGGCGGCCAGCTGCTGGCTTGCGTTAGTCATACCGGCTGGATACCCATAAAAAAGGGGATGAATCGCCCATAAGGGGTCCGGTGCGTTCGGTGGGTTTGGCGTAGGGCTCCCCGGCTACCCGCCCGGTGTGACTACGACGACATCCCAACAGGAACTCTTCCGGTTCCTGGAGGACCGCTTCGCCTGCGCCCAGGCGTGCGCCGCGTGTGCGCAGGCCAGCGCGCTGCGCGCGAGCCTCGTGGAGCCGGACGGAAGGGACCATCAGGAACTCGTGCGGCGCAAGGGGATCATGTGCGCGGAGGTCTGTGACGCGACCTGCCGCGTGCTGTCCGAGGAGAGCGCGATGGACGAGACCGGCATCCGGGCCCAGCTGGAGTGGTGCCGGACGGTCTGCCTGGAGTGCGCCCACGTCTTCGACAAGCAGCCGGGGGCCGAGGAGAGCGCGGCCGCCTGCCGCGCCTGCGCGCAGGCCTGCACCGACTTCATCGCAACGCTGCGCTGAGTGCGCGCGGCGACGCTCGGCCCGTCTGCTTTTCGCGGGTTCCCGCCTGCCTCGCCATTCCCAATTTCTGGAACACGTTCTACGGTGTGCGCCGTCAGGACACCGGCCTTGGGAAGCCAGGAGGCGCCGTGCACCTCGACCACACGCCCGAGCAACTGCGGTTGCGCACCGAACTGCGGTCGTACTTCGCCCAGTTGGTGCCGGACAACGCCTACGCCCGGCACGCCGACCCGGTCGCCGCCAAGCGCTTCTACCGCAGGACCATCAGGCGTCTCGGCGAGGACGGCTGGCTCGGCGTCGGCTGGCCCGAGGAGTACGGGGGGCGCGGACTCACCCCGGTCGAGCAGTTCGTCTTCTTCGACGAGGCCGCCCAGGCCGGCGTGCCGCTGCCGCTGATGGCGCTGAACACCGTCGGACCGACGATCATGCGCTACGGCACGGACGAGCAGAAGTCGTACTTCCTGCCGAAGATCCTCGCCGGCGAGATCGACTTCGCCATCGGCTACAGCGAGCCCGACGCGGGGACCGACCTCGCCGCGCTCAAGACGCGCGCGGTGCGCGAGGGCGACGAGTACGTCGTCCACGGCCAGAAGATCTGGACCACCAACGGCGACACCGCCGACTGGGTCTGGCTCGCCGTGCGCACCGACCCCGAGGCCCCGCCGCACAAGGGCATCACCATGCTCCTGGTGCCGACCTCCGACCCCGGCTACTCCTGCACCGTCATCCGCACGCTGGCCTCGCACGACACCACGGCCAGCTATTACGAGAACGTCCGCGTCCCCGTCTCGCGGCGGGTGGGCGCCGAGAACCAGGGCTGGCGGCTGATCACCAACCAGCTCAACCACGAACGCGTGACCCTCGCCGCCCACGGCACGATGGCGATCCGCGCGCTGCACGACGTCCAGCGGTGGGCGGGCGAGACCGAACTCGCCGACGGCCGCCGGGTGATCGACCTGCCCTGGGTGCGCCGGCGGCTGGCCCAGACCCATGTGAAGCTCGACGCGCTCAAGCTGCTGAACTGGCAGATGGTCGGCGCCCTGCAGAACGGCGCCCTCGCTCCGCAGGACGCCTCCGCCGTCAAGGTCTACGGTTCCGAGGCCCGCCGGGACGCCTTCGGCTGGCTGATGGAGGTCGTCGCGGCGCCCGGCGCGCTCCAGGAGGGCTCCGCGGGCGCCGTCCTGCACGGCGAGCTCGAACGCGGCTACCGCTCCGCCGTGATCTTCACCTTCGGCGGCGGCAACAACGAGATCCAGCGCGAGATCATCTCCTGGATCGGCCTGGGGATGCCGCGGGTGCGGCGTTAGCCTTCCGGTATGACGGCCGACCAGGGGCTGTTCGGCCCAGCGAGCGTGACCTGGCAGGCGCACGGCGACCCGATGATGTGGGTCGCCGGGATCAGGGCGCTCTACCTCCAGGCGCTGCACCCGCGAGCCGTGCGCGGCGTCTTGCAGAACTCCGACTTCCGGCGGGACCCGTGGGGCCGGCTGATGCGCACCGCCGACTTCGTCGGCACCACCACCTACGGCACCGCCGAGGCGGCCGAGAAGGCGGGCGCCCGCGTCCGCCGCATCCACCGCATGCTGTC
The DNA here is from genome assembly GCF_042880855.1 of Streptomyces sp. NPDC058291. NCBI lineage: Bacteria > Bacillati > Actinomycetota > Actinomycetes > Kitasatosporales > Streptomycetaceae > Streptomyces > Streptomyces sp. NPDC058291. The sequence goes on along the minus strand of NZ_JBHVYK010000082.1, from coordinate 18,142 downwards.
CGCCACCGACCCGGACACCGAGGAGCGCTACCCGGTCGACGAACCCGGACTGCTGCTGTGGGTGCACTGCGCCGAGATCGACTCCTACCTGCACGTCCTGCGCCGCTCCGGCTATCCCCTCTCCGGCGCGGCCGCCGACCGCTACATCGGCGAGCACCGCGTCAGCGCCCGGCTGGTGGGCCTCGACCCGGACTCCGTGCCCGGCGACCGGGCAGGACTGCAGGCCTACTTCGAGAAGGTGCGCCCCGAACTCGCCGCCGGAGCCGAGGCGCGCGACGTGGACGACTTCCTGCTCCGGCCGACCACCCATCCGCTGCTCGTCCCGGCGCGCGCCCTGCTGTGGCGGCAGGTGGCGCAACTGGCGTACGCCTCGCTGCCGCCCTACGCCCACGACCTCTACGGCCGACCGGCTCCCGAACCGGCCGCCGTCACCCGGCGGTTGCGTGCCGCGGGAACCCTGCTGCGCTGCGTTCCCGCCCGGCTGCGCTGGCAACTTCCGCCCCGGCACATCCTGTGGGCCATGGCCAGACTGGGTCCCGCGGCCCGTCCGGCTGCGTACAAGATCCGGCCGTAGGCGTCGTGATCGAGGGCCGGCCCGCAACGACGAGGCCCACCGCCCGCGACGGCTCGCAGGGCGCGGACGATGACCTCGGCGATGGCCTCTGGCCGACCTTGATCGGCCCGTGTTACGAAGAACCATGCCTGCACACGAGGGACACCACGGACACCGGGGACACCACGGCCACGAGGGACACCGGGGACACGAAGGGCCTGAGGGCGACCGGGCCTACGACGTCGTCATCGTCGGCGGCGGCCACAACGGTCTGGTCGCGGCCGCCTACCTGGCCCGGGCCGGCCGGTCGGTGCTGGTGCTGGAGCGGCTGGACCACACCGGCGGCGCCGCCGTCTCCACCCGCCCGTTCACCGGCGTCGACGCCCGGCTGTCCCGGTACTCGTACCTGGTCAGCCTGCTTCCGTCGAAGATCGTGCGTGATCTGGGGCTGCGTTTCAGCGTCCGGAGCCGGACGATCTCCTCGTACACGCCGGTGGAGCGCGCCGGGCGGCCCACCGGGCTTCTGGTGGGCGGGGGCGAGCAGCGCACCCGCGAGGCGTTCGAGCGGCTCACCGGCGGCGAGCGCGAGTACGCGTCCTGGGAGCGCTTCTACGGGATGACCGCGCACGTCGCCGGGCGGGTCTTCCCCACGCTCACCGCACCGCTGCCCACCCGTGCGGAACTGCGCCGGACGGTCGACGACGAGGAGGCCTGGCGGACCCTGTTCGAGGAGCCGATCGGCGTCGCCGTCGAGGAGCGCTTCACCGACGACCTGGTGCGGGGCGTGGTCCTCACCGACGCCCTCATCGGCACCTTCGCCGACGCTCACGACCCCTCCCTGCGGCAGAACCGCTGTTTCCTCTACCACGTCATCGGCGGCGGCACCGGAGCGTGGGACGTCCCCGTCGGCGGGATGGGCGCCCTCACCGACGCCCTGGCCGCCGCGGCGCGCGAGGCGGGCGCGATCCTCGCCACGGGGCACGAGGCCGTACGGATCGACACGGACGGCCGTACCGCGGAGGTCGCCTACCGCACCGTCGACGGCGAGGGCGTCGCCGTCGCCCGCCACGTGCTGGTGAACGCCTCCCCGCAGGCGCTGGCGGCCCTCACCGGCGACGAGCCGCCCGCCCCCGCGGAAGGCGCCCAACTCAAGGTGAACATGCTGCTCACGCGGCTGCCCAGGCTGCGGGACCGCTCCGTCGACCCGCGCGAGGCGTTCGCCGGCACCTTCCACATCGCGGAGGGCTACGAGCAGCTCGCCGCCGCCCACGCCCAGGCCGCCGCGGGCGAGCCGCCGGCCGCCCCGCCCTCCGAGATCTACTGCCACTCGCTGACCGATCCGACCATCCTCGGCGCGGACCTCGCCGAGCGGGGATATCAGACGCTGACGCTGTTCGGACTGCACACGCCGGCCCGGCTCTTCCGCGACGACAACGACGGCATGCGGGAGTCGCTGCTGAGGTCGACCCTCGCCCAGCTCGACGCGCACCTGGCCGAGCCCCTCGCCGACTGCCTGGCCCTCGACGCCGACGGCCGCCCCTGCATCGAGGCGAGGACCCCGCTGGACCTGGAGCGCGACCTCGGCCTGCCGGGCGGCAACATCTTCCACCGCGAGCTGTCCTGGCCGTACGCGCAGGACGGCGCCGGCCGCTGGGGCGTGGAGACCCGGCACGGCAACGTCCTGCTGTGCGGGGCCGGCGCGGTGCGCGGGGGAGGGGTCAGCGGGGTGCCCGGTCACAACGCGGCGATGGCGGTGCTGGAGGCGCCGACCGCGGACCGGCGGCCCCAGAAAATCTGACGGTCTATCAGAAAAGGTCTTCCGTCGTCCGCGTCGCTGCGGCATCCTGCGCCCATGCAGACGGAGCTGAGCACACAACTCGGAGTCGAGCACGCCGTCTTCGGCTTCACGCCGTTCCCCGCCGTCGCCGCGGCCATCAGCCGCGCGGGCGGCTTCGGCGTGCTCGGCGCGGTCCGCTACACCGCCCCCGAGGACCTCGAACGCGACCTCGACTGGATCGAGGCCCACGTCGACGGCAAGCCGTACGGCCTCGACGTCGTCATGCCCGCCAAGAAGGTCGAGGGCGTGAGCGAGGCCGACGTCGAGGCGATGATCCCGGACAGTCACCGGCACTTCGTCCGGGACACCCTCGCCAAGTACGGCGTCCCCGAGCTGGCCGAGGGCGAGGCCGCCGGGTGGCGGATCACCGGGTGGATGGAGCAGGTGGCCCGCGGTCAGCTCGACGTCGCCTTCGGCTACCCGATCCGGCTGCTGGCCAACGCCCTCGGCTCGCCGCCCGCCGACGTCGTCGCCCGCGCCCACGAGCAGGGCGTCCTCGTCGCCGCGCTGGCCGGCAGCGCCCGCCACGCCCGCAAGCACCAGGAGGCGGGCATCGACGTCGTGGTCGCCCAGGGCTACGAGGCGGGCGGCCACACCGGAGAGATCGCCTCCATGGTGCTCACCCCCGAGGTCGTGGAGGCCGTGGACCCGCTGCCGGTGCTCGCCGCCGGCGGCATCGGCAGCGGACGGCAGGCGGCCGCCGCCCTTGCGCTCGGCGCCCAGGGCGTATGGCTCGGATCCGTCTGGCTGACCACCGCCGAAGCCGACCTGCACTCGCCCGCCCTCACCCGCAAGCTCCTCGCGGCCGGCTCCGGCGACACCGTCCGCTCCCGCGCGCTGACCGGGAAGCCCGCCCGCCAGTTGCGCACCGACTGGACCGACGCCTGGGACGACCCCGACGGACCCGGCGCCCTGCCCATGCCCCTGCAGGGGCTGCTCGTCGCCGACGCCGTCTCACGCATCCAGAAGTACGAGGTCGACCCCCTGCTCGGGACGCCCGTCGGCCAGATCGTCGGCCGGATGAACAGCGTCCGCAGCGTCCAGGCCGTCTTCGACGACCTCACCCGCGGCTTCGAACAGGCCGTGGACCGCGTCAACCGCATCGCCGGAAGGAGCGGCCAGTGAACGGCACACCCCCCGCGGGTTTCTGGGCCCAGGCGGCCCAGGACCCCGACCGCACCGTCCTCATCGCCGCCGACGGCCAGGAGTGGACCGCCGGCCGCCTGCACGCCGCCGCCAACCGGCTCGTGCACGGCCTGCGCGCCGCCGGCCTGGAACGCGGCGACGCCTTCGCCGTCGTCCTGCCCAACTCGGCCGAGTTCTTCACCGCCCATCTGGCCGCCACCCAGGCCGGGTTCTACCTCGTGCCCGTCAACCACCACCTCGTCGGCCCCGAGATCGCCTGGATCGTCGCCGACTCGGGGGCCAAGGTGCTCGTCGCCCACGAGCGGTTCGCCGACCAGGCGCGCCGGGCCGCCGACGAGGCCGGCCTGCCCGCCACCCACCGCTACGCCGTCGGCGAGGTCGCCGGCTTCCGGCCGTACGCCGAACTCCTCGACGGGCGACCGGAGTCCGCGCCCGCGGACCGCACCCTCGGCTGGGTCATGAACTACACGTCGGGCACCACGGGCCGCCCGCGCGGCATCCGGCGCCCGCTGCCCGGCAAGCTGCCCGAGGAGTCCTACCTGGGCGGCTTCCTGGGCATCTTCGGCATCAGGCCCTTCGACGACAACGTGCATCTGGTCTGCTCGCCGCTGTACCACACGGCGGTGCTCCAGTTCGCGGCCGCGTCCCTGCACCTGGGCCACCGGCTGGTCGTGATGGACAAGTGGACGCCCCAGGAGATGCTCCGTCTCATCGACGCCCACCGCTGCACCCACACCCACATGGTCCCCACTCAGTTCCACCGCCTGCTGGCCCTCCCGCAGGACGTACGGGCGCGCTACGACGTGACGTCCCTGCGGCACGCCATCCACGGGGCCGCGCCCTGCCCCGACCACGTCAAGCGGGCGATGATCGACTGGTGGGGCGCCTGTGTGGAGGAGTACTACGCGGCCAGCGAGGGCGGCGGCGCGTTCGCGACGGCCGAGGAATGGCTGAAGAAGCCCGGAACGGTCGGAAAGGCCTGGCCCATCAGCGAGTTGGCGATCTTCGACGACGAGGGCGAGCGGCTGCCGCCCGGCGAGCTCGGCACGGTGTACATGAAGATGACCACCGGCGGCTTCGCCTATCACAAGGACGAGGACAAGACGCGCAAGAACCGTATCGGCGACTTCTTCACCGTCGGCGACCTCGGCGTGCTCGACGAGGACGGCTACCTGTTCCTGCGGGACCGCAAGATCGACCTGATCATCTCGGGCGGCGTCAACATCTACCCCGCCGAGATCGAGTCGGCGCTGCTCGCCCACCCCGCGGTCGCCGACGCCGCCGCCTTCGGGATCCCGCACGACGACTGGGGCGAGGAGGTGAAGGCCGTCGTCGAACCCGCTCCCGGTCAGGAGCCCGGCCCGGAGCTCGCCGCCGCGCTCCTCGCCCACTGCGCCGAGCGGCTGGCCGGCTACAAGCGGCCCAGGTCCGTCGACTTCATCGCCGAAATGCCCCGCGACCCCAACGGCAAGCTGTACAAACGCCGGTTGCGGGAGCCCTACTGGGAGGGACGCACCCGCCCGGTCTGAGCGCCGCCTCCCCGCCTGTCACGCCCCGAATGCGCCGGGCCGCCGTGCTCGCCTCGCTCCGGGTCGCCGCGTCGTCGGCGGGCGGGGTGCCGCCGCTCTGCTCGGCGCCGTCCCCGTGCCCGTCGCCGTGTCGCGGTCGGGCCGTGCGGGCGCCCGCGCCGCCTTTCCGCCCGGCCCCCGGGACGCCGGCGACTTGACCTGCCCCGGTCGCCGTTCGAGGATCATGAGCCATGACGCCCGGACATGGCAGCACCGTCGACGGGGTGCTGCGGCGCAGCGCCCGCCGCACCCCGGCGCGCGTGGCGGTCGAGTACCGCGACCGCACCTGGACCTACGAGGAGCTCGACGAGGCGGTCTCGCGCGCGGCGAGCGTCCTGCTCGCCGAGGGGCTCGCCCCCGGTGACCGGGTCGGGGCCTACGGCCACAACTCCGACGCCTACCTCATCGCGTTCCTGGCCTGCGCCCGCGCGGGGCTGGTCCACGTCCCCGTCAACCAGAACCTCACCGGTGACGACCTCGCGTACATCGTCGCCCAGTCGGGCAGCTCGCTGGTCCTCGCCGATCCGGACCTCGCCGGCCGGCTCCCCGCCGGCGTGCGGACGACGGCCCTGCGCGACGCCGACGACTCGCTCCTCGCCCGGCTGCCCGCCGCCCCCGTCCACGACGGTCCCGAGCCGCGCACCGACGACCTGGTGCAGCTGCTCTACACCTCCGGCACGACGGCCCTGCCCAAGGGCGCGATGATGACCCACCGGGCCCTGGTGCACGAGTACCTGAGCGCGATCGCCGCCCTCGACCTGAGCGCCGGCGACCGTCCCGCGCACTCCCTCCCGCTGTACCACTCGGCGCAGCTGCACGTCTTCCTGCTGCCCTACCTCGCGGTCGGCGCGACGAACATCGTCCTGGACGCCCCCGACGGCGACCGGCTCCTCGACCTGATCGAGGCCGGCCGCGTCGACAGCCTCTTCGCCCCGCCGACCGTGTGGATCGGCCTGACGAACCGCCCCGACTTCGCCACCCGCGACCTGAGCGGCCTGCGCAAGGCCTACTACGGGGCGTCGGTCATGCCGGTGCCGGTCCTGGAGCGCCTGCGCGAACGCCTGCCCCGGCTGGGTCTGTACAACTGCTTCGGGCAGAGCGAGATCGGCCCGCTCGCCACCGTCCTCGCCCCCGACGAGCACAAGGGACGGCTGGACTCGTGCGGTCGCACGGTCCTGTTCGTGGACGCCCGCGTGGTCGACGAGGACGGCGCGGACGTCCCCGACGGCACGGCCGGCGAGATCGTCTACCGGTCCCCGCAGCTGTGCGAGGGCTACTGGGGCAAGCCGGAGGAGACCGCCGAGGCCTTCCGGGACGGATGGTTCCGCTCCGGCGACCTCGCCGTGCGCGACGCCGACGGCTACCTCACCATCGTCGACCGGGTGAAGGACGCCATCAACTCCGGTGGTGTGCTGGTGGCTTCACGGCAGGTCGAGGACGTCCTCTACACCCACGACGCCGTGGCCGAGGCCGCCGTGATCGGGCTGCCGGACGAGAAGTGGATCGAGGCCGTCACGGCGGTCGTCGTCGCGCGGGGGGAGGTCTCCGAGGCGGAGCTCATCGCCCACGCGCGCGGGAAGCTGGCTCCCTTCAAGGCCCCCAAGCGGGTGCTCTTCGTGGACGAGCTCCCGCGCAACGCCAGCGGCAAGATCCTCAAGCGGGAGCTGAGGGACCGGTTCGGCTCATGACGGCCCGGCCGTCATGACGCGCGGGGGCGCTCGTCGACGATCCGTCTGATCTTGCCGACCGACCGCTCCAGCGACTCCGGGTCGACGACCTCGACGCGGACCGACACGCCGATGTGGTCCTTCACGGCCGCCGCCACCGCGTCCGCGGCCGTGTCGCGGTCCGCGGGCGTGGCGTCGGGGCGGGCCTCCGCCCGGATCGTGAGGGAGTCGAGGCGGCCCTGACGGGTCAGCCGGAGCTGGAAATGGGGCGCCAGCGCCGGGGTGCGCAGCACGATCTCCTCGATCTGGGTGGGGAAGAGGTTCACCCCGCGCAGGATGACCATGTCGTCGCTGCGCCCGGTCACCTTCCGCATCCGCCGGAAGACCCGCGCCGTGCCCGGCAGCAGGCGGGTCAGGTCGCGGGTGCGGTAGCGGACGATCGGCATGGCCTCCTTGGTCAGCGAGGTGAAGACCAGCTCGCCCTCCTCGCCCTCCGGCAGGACCTCGCCGGTGATCGGGTCGACGACCTCCGGGAAGAAGTGGTCCTCCCAGACGTGCAGCCCGTCCTTGGTCTCGACGCACTCCTGCGCCACGCCCGGCCCGATCACCTCCGACAGTCCGTAGATGTCGACGGCGTCGATCGCGAAGCGCTCCTCGATCTCCTGGCGCATCCGCTCCGTCCACGGTTCCGCGCCGAAGACCCCCACGCGCAGCGAGGTGGAGCGCGGGTCCACGCCCTGGCGTTCGAACTCGTCGAGCAGCGTGAGCATGTAGGACGGGGTCACCATGATGATCCGGGGTTCGAGGTCCAGGATCAGCCGGACCTGACGGGAGGTCATGCCGCCGGACGCGGGGATCACCGTGCAGCCGAGGCGCTCGGCGCCGTAGTGGGCGCCGAGACCGCCCGTGAACAGGCCGTAGCCGTAGGCCACATGGACGGTGTCGCCGGGCCGGGCGCCCGCGGCCCGGAGTGAACGGGCCACCATGTCGGACCACATGGACAGGTCGGCGTCCGTGTAGCCGACGACCGTCGGCCGGCCGGTCGTGCCGCTGGAGGCGTGGATGCGGCGGATCCGGTCCCGGGGGACGGCGAACATCCCGTACGGATAGTGCGCCCGCAGGTCGGACTTGACGGTGAAGGGGAACCGGGCCAGGTCGGCGAGGTCACGGCAGTCGTCGGGGTGGACGCCGGCCCGGTCGAAGGCCTCGCGGTAGAACGGCACCCGGGCATAGGCGCGGCGCAGCGAGGTCCGCAGGCGCTCCAGCTGCAGGGCGCGCAGTGCGGCCTGGTCGAGGCGCTCGCCCTCGTCCAGCGGGTTCCACGCATCCGTCATGGGACCTCTCCCTCGGCACATCATCCCCATACGGACGACCGATCATTCGGTCGACCTCCTTCGGGATCAGTAATCCAGGCCCACGGGCGTGCGGCAAGAGCCCGACGGGGACTTCCGCCCGGCGGAACTCCGTTGCGCGCGGTCGCGGCCACCGTCGAGAATCGGGGGCATGCCGATCTTCACCGCGCCGGACGGGACCCAGCTCGCCTACCGGGAGTCGGGCGAGGGCGAGCCGCTCGTCGTCCTGCCCGGCGGCCCCTCGCGGGCCTCGGCCTACCTCGGCGACCTCGGCGGTCTCACCGCCCACCGCCGGCTGATCCTGCTCGACCTGCGCGGCACCGGGGGCTCCGCGCCTCCGGCGGACCCGGCGACCCACCGCTGCGACCGGCAGGTGGACGACGTGGAGGCGCTGCGGGTGCGTCTGGGGCGGGAGCGGATCGACGTGCTGGCCCACTCGGCGGGCGGCAGCCTCGCGATGCTGTACGCGGCGCGGTACCCGCACCGGGTGTCCCGGCTGGTGCTGGTGACCGTGAATCCGTGGGCGCTGGGCCGGCCGGCCACGGTCGAGGACCGGCTGGCGGCGGCGCGGCTGCGCCGCGGCGAACCCTGGTTCGCCGAGGCGTTCCCGGCGTTCGAGGCATGGCTGGCGGACGGGGGCGAGCCCGACCCGGCCGTCGTCGGAGCCTTCTTCCACGGCCGCTGGGACGACGCCGCCCGCGCCCACGAGGCCGCCGCGGACGCGCAGACCTGCGCCGAGGGGGAGGAGCGCTTCCTCGATCCGGCCGCCTTCGACCCGCCGGCCCTGCGCACCGCGCTGGCCGAGGTGAAGGCCCCGGTGCTCGTCCTGGCCGGCGAGCTGGACGGCGGGCCCCGGCCCGACCGCGCCCGGCTGGTGGCCGACGCCTTCCCGAACGCCGCGTTCGCCGTGCAGCCCGGCGCGGGCCACTACCCGTGGCGGGACGACCCCGGGCGGTTCGCCGGGCGGATCCGCGACTTCCTCGACCCGCCCGGTAGAACGGGTCCGACGGCGCACCGGGGCTGAGCGGCCTCCCCGGGCCGGGGCGAAGGCCGCGACGGGCCGGTCAGCCGCTCTCGGCCACGGCGACCTCGCGCGCCCACCGGTAGTCCGCCTTGCCGCTCGGCGAGCGGCGGATGGACTCGGCGAGCACGAGCTGGCGAGGGATCTTGTAGCCGGCGAGGCGGGTGCGGCAGTGACGCTGGATGTCCTCCAGCGACGGCGGCGCGGCGCCGTGGCGCACCTGGACCACCGCCGCCACATGGCTGCCCCACGTCGGGTCCGGCACCCCCGCCACCAGGGCGTCGTACACGTCCGGATGCGCCTTGAGCGCCTGCTCGACCTCCTCGGGGTACACCTTCTCGCCCCCTGTGTTGATGCACTGCGAACCACGGCCGAGGACGACGACCACGCCGTCCTCGTCGACGGTCGCCATGTCGCCGAGCAGCACCCAGCGCTCGCCGTCCTTCTCGAAGAAGGTCTCGGCGGTCTTCGCCGGGTCGTTGTAGTAGCCGAGGGGGACGTGACCGCACTGCGCGACCCGGCCGATCTCGCCCGCGGCCACCGGCTCGCGGGTGGCCGGATCGACCACCCGGGTGCGCGAGTTGACCCGGACGCGGAATCCGCGCTCGGGCCCGGAGTCCTCCGTCGCCGTGCCGTTGAAGCCGGACTCCGAGGAGCCGAAGTTGTTCAGCAGCGTCGCGTTCGGCATGAGCGCCCGGAACTGGCGGCGGACCGTGTCCGACATGATCGCCCCGGACGAGGACACGCTGAACACCGATGAGCAGTCGGTCCCCTTCATGGGCCCTTCGAGCGCGTCGATCAGCGGCCGCAGCATGGCGTCGCCCACCAGGGAGATGCTGGTGACCTTCTCCCTCTCGATGGTCCGCAGCACTTCCTCGGGCACGAACTTGCGGTGGATCACGACGCGTTGACCGAAGTTGAAACCGATGAAGGCCGTCAGCGTCGAGGTGCCGTGCATCAGCGGGGGAGTCGGGAAGAAGGTGATCCCCACGCCGCCGGCCGCGACCCGCTCGGCCAGCTCCTGCGGCTTCCTCACCGGCTCACCCGTGGGTGATCCGCCGCCCAGGCCCGAGAAGAACAGGTCCTCCTGACGCCACATCACGCCCTTGGGCATGCCGGTCGTGCCGCCGGTGTAGATGATGAACTGGTCGTCGCCCGAACGGGCCGGGAACCCGCGGCCGGGCGAGCCGCTCGCCTCGGCGTCGGCGAACGAGGTGATGCCCTCGACCGCCGGACCGACCCGGATCAGGTGCCGCACGGCCGGGGTCTGCGGCAGCGCCGCCGCCACCCGGTCGGCGAACTCCGCGTCGAAGGCGAGCGCGACCAGATCGGCGTCCCGGTAGAGGTAGACCAACTCATCTTCGACATAACGGTAGTTGACGTTGACCGGCACGATGCGCGCCTTGAGGCAGCCCAGCACCGTCTGCAGGTATTCCACGCCGTTGTACAGGTGCAGTCCAAGATGCTCGCCGGGGCGCAGGCCGCTGTCGAGGAGGTGGTGGCCGATGCGGTTGGCGGCCGCGTCGAGCTGCGCGTACGTCAGCCGGCGTTCCTCGCCCGTGCCGGGATGGTCGACGTACACGAGCGCCTCGCGGTCCGCCGCCACGTCGACGACCGACTCGAACAGGTCGGCAAGGTTGTACTCCACCGTTCCTCCTGACCTCGACGACGGCCTGGCTCCCAGACGGTTCGCGGGTCATCAGAGCAAAGGGCGCGGCAAGTGGGAAGGCCCCACGCCAATAAATCTGACTGACTGTCAGAAAACCCTTGAACTGCCATCACGCCTACTGCAACCTGTTCTCGTTCGTTCCGAGGGGAGATGTGCCATGGGCGGTACCGAACACCTCACCGTGCAGCGCGAGGGCGCCACGCTCGTGCTCACGCTCAACAGGCCACAGACCAAGAACGCGCTCTCGCTCGCCATGCTCGTCGGCCTGTACGACGGCTGGCTGGAGGCGGACGAGGACGACTCGGTCCGCTCGGTCGTCCTGACCGGCGCGGGCGGCTCCTTCTGCGCCGGCATGGACCTCAAGGCGCTCGCGGGCCAGGGCATGGCGGGCGAGCAGTACCGCGACCGGCTCAAGGCCGACCCCGACCTGCACTGGAAGGCCATGCTCCGCCACCACCGCCCCCGCAAACCGGTGATCGCCGCCGTCGAGGGGCACTGCGTCGCGGGCGGCACCGAGATGCTCCAGGGCACGGACATCCGCGTCGCGGGCGCGACCGCGACCTTCGGCCTCTTCGAGGTCAGGCGGGGCCTGTTCCCGATCGGCGGCTCCACCGTCCGGCTGCAGCGCCAGATCCCGCGCACCCACGCCCTGGAGATGCTGCTCACCGGCCGCCCGTACAGCGCCCGCGAGGCCGCGGACATCGGCCTGATCGGTCATGTCGTGCCGGACGGCACGGCCCTGGAGAAGGCCCTGGAGATCGCCGAACGCGTCAACTCCTGCGGCCCGCTGGCAGTCGAGGCCGTCAAGGCGTCGGTGTACGAGACCGCCGACCTCACCGAGACCGACGGACTCGCCCGCGAACTCGCGCGCGGCTGGCCGGTCTTCGACACCGCCGACGCCAAGGAAGGCGCCCGCGCCTTCGCGGAGAAGCGCCCGCCCCGCTACAGGCGCGCGTGACGCTCCGCCGAACGAGCGGGTGGCGCCGGCCATTCGCGGACCGCGGGGCCGTCGATGCCGGCCGCGCAGTTCCCCGCGCCCCTCAGGGGGCGTGTTCCCCCTGACGTCGGCTTCCCGAGGAGCAGTCCTGATGCCCGAAGTCCTGAAAGCACCCCTTGTCGTCGAGTTCCCCTTCACCCGGTCCCTCGGACCCGTGCAGAGCGCCTTCCTGACCGGCCTGCGCGAGCGCGTCGTCCTCGGCGTGCGGACCGCCGACGGCCGCACCCTCGTCCCGCCCGTCGAGTACGACCCCGTGACCGCCGAGGAGATCCACGACCTCGTCCAGGTCGCTCCCACCGGCACCATCACCACCTGGGCCTGGAACCACGCCCCCCGCCGCGGACAGCCCCTCGACACCCCCTTCGCCTGGGTCCTGGTCCGCCTCGACGGCGCAGACACCGCCCTCCTGCACGCCCTCGACGCTCCCGGCCCCGACGCCGTCCGCACCGGCATGCGCGTGCGGATCCGCTGGGCCCGGGACCGCGTCGGCGCCATCACCGACATCGCCTGCTTCGAACCGTACGACGGCGAACCCGCGCCACCCGACGGCGATTCCGCCGCGCTCGCGGACGACCCGGTCACCGGCATCGTCGCCCCCGCCCGCCTCGACTACACCTACTCGCCCGGCCGCGCCCAGTCCGCCTACATCGCCGGGCTCTCCACCCGGCGCACCGTCGGCGAACGCTGCCCGTCCTGCCGCAAGGTGTACGTGCCGCCCCGCGGAGCCTGCCCCACCTGCGGCGTCCCGACCGCGGAACAGGTCGAGGTCGGACCGCGCGGGACCGTCACCACGTTCTGCATCGTCAACATCAAGGCGAAGAACCTCGACATCGAGGTCCCCTACGTCTACGCCCACATCGCCCTGGACGGCGCCGACCTCGCCCTGCACGGGCGCATCGGCGGCATCCCCTACGACCAGGTCCGCATGGGCCTGCGCGTCGAACCCGTCTGGACGGAGGGCGCCCGCTACCCCGACCACTACCGGCCCACCGGCGAACCGGACGCGGACTACGACGTCTACAAGGAGCTGCTGTGACCCGCGAGCACCCCTCGGACCGCCGCGACATCGCGGTGGTGGCCTTCGCCCAGACCGACGTCCTGCGCACCACCGACGAGCTCTCCGAGGTCGAGATGCTCATGCCGGTCCTGCACAGCGTCCTCGACCGGACCGGCCTGAAGACCGCCGACATCGACTTCACCTGCTCCGGCTCCAGCGACTACCTCGCCGGCCGCGCCTTCTCCTTCACCCTCGCCCTCGACGGCGTCGGCGCCTGGCCCCCGATCTCCGAGTCCCACGTCGAGATGGACGGCGCCTGGGCGCTGTACGAGGCGTGGACCAAACTCCTCACCGGTGACGCGGACACCGCGCTCGTCTACGCCTACGGCAAGTCCTCGCCCGGCTCCCTCCGGGACGTGCTGACCCGCCAGCTCGACCCCTACTACGTCGCCCCCCTGTGGCCCGACTCCGTCGCCCTGGCCGCGCTCCAGGCGCAGGCGCTGTTCGACGTCGGCGACGCCGACGAGCGCGCACTCGCCGCGATCGGCGCCCGCAGCCGACGCACCGCCACCCTCAACTCCCATGCGCAGGTGCGGGGTTCCGTGCCCCAGGGCGACTATGTCGTACGGCCGCTGCGCACCGGCGACTGCCCGCCGATCGGGGACGCCGCCGCCGCCGTGATCCTCGCGGCGGGCGAGCGGGCCCGCGAACTGTGTTCCCGGCCCGCCTGGATCAGGGGTGTCGACCACCGCATCGAGGCCCACTCGCTCGGCGTGCGCGACCTGACCGACTCGCCCTCCACCCGCCTCGCCGCCGAACGGGCCGGCGCGTTCGACCGGCCGGCCGACACCGCCGAGCTGCACGCGCCGTTCAGCTCGCAGGAGATCGTCCTGCGCAAGGCGCTGCGGCTGGACGACAGCGTCCGCGTGAACCTGTCCGGCGGCGCGCTCGCCGCCAACCCGATGATGGCCGCCGGCCTCATCCGGGTCGGCGAGGCCGCCGCCCGCATCCACCGGGGCGAGTCCGACCGCGCCCTCGCCCACGCCACCTCCGGCCCGTGTCTCCAGCAGAACCTGGTCGCCGTACTCGAAGGGGAACCGCGATGAGCAAGGAGCCCGTGGCCGTCGTCGGGATCGGCCAGACCAAGCACGTCGCCGCCCGCCGGGACGTCTCGATCGCCGGCCTGGTCCGCGAGGCCGCCCGACGCGCCCTCGACGACGCCGAGCTGACCTGGGCCGACGTCGACGCCGTCGTCATCGGCAAGGCCCCCGACTTCTTCGAGGGCGTCATGATGCCCGAGCTGTACCTCGCCGACGCGCTCGGCGCCGTGGGCAAGCCCATGCTGCGGGTGCACACCGCCGGCTCGGTCGGCGGATCCACCGCGCTGGTCGCCGCCGGCCTGGTCGCGGCCCGCGTCCACGGCACCGTCCTCACCCTGGCCTTCGAGAAGCAGTCCGAGTCGAACGCCATGTGGGGCCTGTCCCTGCCGATCCCCTTCCAGCAGCCCCTGCTGGCCGGGGCCGGCGGCTTCTTCGCCCCGCACGTGCGCGCCTACATGCGGCGCAGCGGCGCCCCCGACACCGTCGGCTCGCTCGTGGCGTACAAGGACCGGCGCAACGCGCTGAAGAACCCCTACGCCCACCTCCACGAGCACGACATCACCCTGGAGAAGGTCCAGGCCTCGCCCATGCTCTGGGACCCCATCCGCTACTCCGAGACCTGCCCCTCCTCCGACGGGGCCTGCGCGATGGTCCTCACCGACCGCGCCGGGGCCGCCCGCGCGCCCCGCCCGCCCGCCTGGGTCCTCGGCGGCGCGATGCGCAGCGAACCGACCCTCTTCGCCGGCAAGGACGCCGTCTCGCCGCAGGCCGGCCGGGACTGCGCCGCCGACGTCTACCGGCAGGCCGGCGTCACCGATCCGCGCCGGGACATCGACGCCGTGGAGATGTACGTGCCGTTCTCCTGGTACGAGCCGATGTGGCTGGAGAACCTCGGCTTCGCCGACGAGGGCGAGGGCTGGAAGCTCACCGAGGCCGGCGTCACCGAACTCGACGGCGACCTGCCCGTCAACATGTCGGGCGGCGTCCTGTCCACCAACCCGATCGGCGCCTCCGGCATGATCCGCTTCGCGGAGGCCGCCCTCCAGGTGCGCGGCCAGGCCGGAGAACACCAGGTGGAGCGGGCCGGCAAGGTCCTCGGCCACGCCTACGGCGGCGGCTCGCAGTTCTTCTCCATGTGGCTGGTGGGAGCGCGGCCGCCGATGTCCTGAAAGGTCCCCCTCGCGTGCTCTGTCGGCGTCCCGGGCCGATCGCTAGGCTGGCCCGCGGAGGACGAACCGGGAGGAGCACGGACGTGGCCGAGAGCACCATCCAGCAGCAGCCGCTCACGGGCTGGGACAAGCCGGAGCTGGACCTCAGCAACGCCGAGTGGCAGTCCAGCAGCCGGGGACGGGGTGATGTCCAGATCGCCTTCGTCGAGGGATTCATCGCGATGCGCAACAGCGGCAGCCCCCAGAGCCCTTCCCTGATCTTCACGCCCGCCGAGTGGGGCGCGTTCGTGTCGGGGGCGCGGGAAGGGGAGTTCGACCTGACCTGAGCGGGACCCGCCCCGCCGGGCGAGGGCCGCAGCGCGGGGGCGGGCGCGACGCCGCGACCGGCGATCCGCGACCGGCCCGCGCGCGACGGACCGCGTCCCGCCCACGCGCCGCCGACGGGCGTCGGGCACGTACCATGGCCGCATGTCGTTCCTCCGCCGCCGCAGCGCCACGCCCGCCGGGCCCGACTTCGACGTCCTGGCCATGGACCCGGGCGACTGGCCCGGCAACCTCGGCGCCGGCCTGCTGCCCGCGCCCGACGGCAGCTGCCAGGGCGTCTTCCTGCGCTACGACCTCTTCGGCGGCCGCGGCCCCGCGATGATCATCGGGAATCTGCCCGAGGGGTCCCCGGCCCGCGAGGTGGAGGAGGACGAGGTCCCCTTCGAGGTGGCCCAGCTGCTGCTGGCGCTGGAGAACGACGAGGAGGTGACCGTCGTCGGCACCGAGGACATGCCGGTGATGCAGGGCGACAACCTCCTCATCGTGCGCCGCCTGAAGCTCTCCGAGGGGCGGATCTCCTGCGTGCAGTTCGACCGCAGCGACAACGTCCTGGTGACCATCGCCGCCTGGGACCGCCCCATCACCGACGACCTGTACGCCCTGCTGAAGCCGCTCCCGGCCGAGCTGTTCCAGCAGGGCTGAGGCCCGGCCGCGCCGTCGACGCCTCGACCGCGTGGACCGAGCCGCCCACGTCGCCTACGTCGTCGGCGTCACCTGCACGTCCGCGGCGCGCACGAACGCCACCCGGTGGCCGTACTGGATCTCGTAGTACCGGTCGTCGCCGGCGACCAGCCGGTGCGAGTCGCCGGCGAAGGTGACCGCGTAGTAGTACTCGCCCGGAACCTCGTCGCCGACCACGTACTTCTGCCCCTTCGGCAGCTTGTACGGCAGAGGCGAGAGCGGCTGGGCCGGAACGCCCGCCGGGTAGGCCCCGGCCTCCGGATAGGCCCGGCCGTACAGCGCGACGCCGTCGCGGCCGTCCTTCGGGGTGGCCACCTGCCCCGTGGCGGGGACGGCGGTCGGCTGCGCCTCGGGGTTCTTGAACCAGGCCTTCTGCCCGAGGTACCAGATCGCCGTCCAGTCGCCCCACCGGTCGGCGACCGCGTACTGCTGGCCGGTCGACGCCCGCGCGCCGACGTCGTTCACGCCCGTGGTCGGGGCCGAGCCGTCGCCGACGTCCTTGACCAGGGCGGACTTCTCGTCATGGTCGGAGTACAGCCGCACGTCGCCGGAACCGTGCGCCGCGCACGCCAGCCCCTGGCCGCCGCAGTCCGTGTACGCCACCCGGTTGGCGGCGTAGTCGGGCCGGATCGTCACCAGGCCCGCGCCGCTGCCGGGTGCGGCGTCGAACGGCCGGCCGAGCAGCTCGAAGTAGTGCCGCCAGTCCCAGAACGGACCGGGATCGGTGTGCATCCCGGGGATGCCGGCCGTGGTCGGGCCGGGAACGTTGTCGTGGCCCAGGATGTGCTGCCGGTCCAGCGGGATGCCGTACTTCGCGGCCAGGTACGTCACCAGACGCGCCGACGCCCGGTACATCGCCTCCGTGAACCAGGCGTCCGGCCGGGCCAGGAAGCCCTCGTGCTCGAGGCCGATCGACTTGGAGTTGACGTACCAGTTGCCCGCGTGCCAGGCCACGTCCTTGGCCTTGACGTGCTGGGCGATGTGCCCGTCGGTGGAGCGCAGCGAGTAGTTCCAGGACACGTAGGTCGGGTCCTGGACCATGGACAGCACTCCCTCCCAGCCGCCCTCGGTGTCGTGCACGACGATGTACCTGATGTCGGGCGAGGAGGGCCGGTCGGCGACGTCGTGGTTGCCGTAGTCGTCGTTGCCGAACTGTTCGTGCGGCGCGGGGACCCACTCGCAGGACACCGTCGTCGGGCACTCGGCGCCCGCCGCGGAGAGCGTGCGCAGGCCGGCCCGGCGCAACGGGGCCGTCCGCGGGACCAGAGCGGGGCGCGCGGCCAGGGTGACCGTCTGTCCGGCGTCGGTGGTGCGCTTCTCCCCGGTGCGCAGCACCTCGTAGACGTCGTCGGCGTAGGCGGCTGCCGTCGCGGTGTCGTCCGCGCCCGAGAACCGCGCCACCGCGCCGTACCAGTCGGCCGGATCGGCGCTGAGCGGCTCGCCGAGGTCGCGCTGGGCCGCGGCGAGGAGCGCCGCGCCGCCCGCCACGTTGGCCGCGGGGTCCGTGCGCAGGGCCGCGGGACTCAGTCCCGTCAGCCGCGCCGCCCTCGGCAGGGTCTTCAGCCGGGCCGGGAGGTCCGTGCCGGACGGGGGCCGCACGTGCGGAACCGGCGCCGGACGCGGGGCCGGGCGGACGGAGTCGCCCCTCAGGTCCTGCGCGTCCCGGCCGCGCGGGGAGGTGTCGGCGAGCGCCGTGCGGGCGTCGGTGAGGTGCATGGGCCCGTAGCCGCCGGTCACGCTCGGCGCTCCGGCGTGCGCGTCCCAGCGGGACTGGAGGTAGGAGACGCCCAGCAGCACGCTCTGCGGCACGTGGTAGCGGGCGGCCGCGGCCGCGAAGGCCCGTTGCAGGGCGCTCGCCGGGGCGGGCCGGGTCTGCGCGGCGTCGGCGGCGGACGCCGTGGCGCACAGCGGGAGCAGCAGAGCCGCCGACGCCATGGCGCCTGCGGCTCTACGGGAACGTCTGCGGGGTCCGGGGGGAGTGACGGGTTTTCGCACTGCGGTCTCCTGGGGACGAGCGAGCGGACGGCGGCGTGCGGGGGCCGGCGGGGCCCTGTGCACCGC